>JAUWRC010000003.1 GCA_030610745.1 Clostridia bacterium | reverse complement strand
CCTTTCGATACACTATTCACTAATTAGCAGATAGGCTCTTTAGATACTTATAAAAGTCACTATCCGAGGTTAAAATCAAGTATGTATCCTCATCCAGAGTACTCTTGTATGTCTCCAGTGTCTTTAAGAATGAGTAAAACTCGGGATCTTTATTGTAAGCCCCGGCATATATCGCCGTTGCTTCTGCATCAGCTTCTCCTTTAATCTCCTGTGCCTTTCTATAAGCCTCAGAAGTGATCCTTTGCAGCTCTTTTTCTTTTCTTCCCTCAATTTCGGCCTTTCCCCCCTCACCTTCAGAGCGATATTGCTCAGCTACCCTTTTTCTCTCGGCAATCATTCGAGAATAAACTCCCTGTCTTACCTGCTCCACATAGTTGAGTCTCTTTATTCTCACATCGATTAGTTCTATCCCGAATTGAGGAACGCCCTCAGATGCTTCCTCCAGGATAGCCCGGCTTATCTTCTCCCGACCATACTTCACCTCACTCATAGCCTCCTCAACCTGTATGCTTAATTCCGTCTCCACAAATTCCCTCTCTGAGTCCCTCACTAACTCATAGAGAATGTGACTGGTGATCTGATTCCTGGTAGCAGAATCAATGATATCATCGAGTCTGCCTAGAGCTGTTCTCTCGCCTCCTACTGTTTGCAGAAACTTAAGAGGGTCAACAATTCTCCATCGGGCCGTAGTATCAACCCAGATGTATCTTTTATCCTTGGTAGGAACCTGTGTAGGAAGCCCATCCCAGGCTAAGAAGCGTTTTTCGAAAGAGTTTACCTTCTGGATAAAAGGTGTCTTAAAGTGTAGACCCGGTTCAGTAATAGGCTCACCTATAGGTTCACCAAACTGAGTAATGACCACCTGTTCGGTTTGATCTACAGTATATAAGGTTCCTCCTAAAATAATCAAGCCCAAAATAACCACTACTATTACGGGAATCAATCGCTCTATTTTCATCACTTGCCTCCTTCACTCAAAGACAAAAGAGGTAATATCCCTTTCTGCTCTGAATCGATGATATATTTTGTCCCTATTTTAGGCAGAACTTCCTCCAGAGTCTCCAGATAAAGTCTTCTTCTGGTTACATCCCTGGCTTTATTATATTCTTTCCAGACAGCAAGGAATCTGCTGGCATCTCCTTGGGCTCGATTGACTCTATTTACTGCATATCCTTCTGCCTCACTAATCGTCTTTTCTGCTTCTCCCTTTGCTCGGGGAATAACCTTGTTATACTCCTGCTCGGCTTGATTGATAGTTGTCTCCTTGTCCTGTTTTGCCACATTAACCTCATTAAAGGAAGACTTCACTGCATTAGGCGGATTAACATCCTTTAGTTTAACCGTGGTTATCTGGATTCCTGTTCGGTAGGTGTCCAGAACTTGCTGAAGTTTCTTCTGCATCTCCAGTCCAACCTCTATTCGTCCCACTGTCAAGACCTCATCCACACTTCTGTCTCCCACTATCTGACGCATAACTGACTCAGAAATATCCCTTATCGTCCCTTCTACTTCCTTCACTTCAAAAAGATAATCAATAGGGTCTTCAATCTTATACTGAACAATCCATTCTACCACAGCCACATTTAAATCGCCGGTTAACATCAAATTCTCTTCCTCAAAGCCACCCGGAGCATAGATAGTCTGCACCCCTGCCTGTAAAGTCCTGAAACCAAATTCCTCCTTGAAAATATGCTTTACTTTAACTTTGGTTATTGATTCCACAAAGGGGAGTTTAACGTGCAGGCCTGGCTCTGTAGTTCGTGTATATCTACCCCATCTTTTAATCACCCCTACTTCTTCGGGTCCAATGGAGTAAAGAGTAGAGACCAGAATGATTATAAGAATGATTCCTACAACTCCCCAGCCAATCCACTTCCCGGGTATGGACCCGGGAAAATTAACTTCTCCTTCTTCATAAGCCATTTTTTACCTCCTTTTTTTCATAGACTTTTGACAGTACCTTAAGAACTGACATAGTATAACACATTCAAAAACAAATGTAAACTCAGAAATTCACCGGCCCATATCGGCGGCGTGCATATGTTTGGCCGCTCTTATAAAGTAGACTACACCGGTGAGGATGGCATGAGCCATCATAGCAAACAGGGAATATATGGGTTGACCGATAATTACCCCGATAAGAATATACACAGTGTAGATATTTCTTCTCCCATCAAAGCGCCTGAAGGCCCGGTCAAAGGGAGCATAATCTGCCAGAGGAACTTTCATAACAGCTCGAAATTGCATGGAGCAGTGTCGGTTAAAGGCATCAAAAAGAATCATTATCAGACAGAGTTTGAGAGGCAAGAAAGATTTGGTAAGCATAAAAATGGCCCAGGAAAAGGCTATATACCAGGACACTTCATAAAGAGTATCCAGGGAGTGCTCCAGATTTCCCACCTTGGTAAACATACCCTTGGCTCGTGCCTGTTTGCCATCCAGCCCATCCATGATATTTACGAGGAAGGTGAGAAGGGAGGCAGTCAGAAGGTGGCCCTTTAAAAAAAGAAAAGTTATAAAAAAGGCAAGCACATTGGTAAATATAGTCAGTTGATTGGGAGTGAGAGGCAGCTCAGAAAGGTAGTAAGCAATCTTCTTCTCTATGGGCCTGTGAACATACCAGGCCATAACATCAAGAGTTTTTTTCTGTGTTTCCCCGATAAGCTTTTTTTTGGCTACTTTTATATCCTCTTTTGAGGCTATGCGGTACCAGAAAGGTTTGACCACTCTGCGAAGTTCCGAGTCATAGGTAGTGGCCCCAGAAATATCCAGGCACTCGGCCTGGCTGCGCTTGGGCAGGTCATTAAAAAGAGTGAACCACTGGGGCTCCCCTGTATTCCTGTCTCCAGAGAGTTGATTTTTTTTCTCTCTGGAGCTTTGATTCTCTTCTTCCAGCAGCTTATCTCTTAACTTAAGTAGAACTCTCTTGTGGCAAAGAGCCATTCCCGTATAAACTTTGTTCCAGTTATCTAAATCACTTCCTATCTGCTCAATTTTTTCGCTTCTGGAGAAAACTTTAGGAGAATTGGCAAGGCAGCTCCCCGTGGGTTGGCTGTCGCAGCAAAGTATGGTTTTTTTGCACTGCAAGAGAACCCTAAGGAGGTTGAGCTCGAAAACACAATCGCTGTCAATGAGCAAAAAGAACTCCTCTTTCATCTCCTTTTGAAGAGAAGAGATTGCCTCACCCCACTCCTTCTTTTCCACAAACTCCAATCTCACCCCCAGGTCTTTACCCTCCTTCACATCCCTTTTTATCCGGGGGTCTTTCTCCTTGAGGAGAACGGTAACCTCTCTTATTTCTGCTGTTCTTAGAAGATATAAGGCTCTTTTTAATAAGGGAAGGCCGCAGAGTTTAAGAAAAACCTTTGAAGGTGATTTCTTAGATTCAGAAACCGGCCCTGTACCAATAATTATCGCTTTCATCTTGCCCTCTGGGTTAAAAGTTTTCTTGCTCTGGCTATCTCTTGCGGGGTATCTACATCAAACCAGAACCCACCGCATACATCAAAAATTTTGGCAGAGAATCTTTCGGCAAATCTTTTCTTAGCATCATCCCATTCTTCTTTGCCTTCTTCTATTACCTCTCTTAATACAGGAAAGATTTTTTTTGAACAGAGGAACAGTCCGCAATCAAGGGCATTATATGAAGCCAGACCCTTACCTATTTCTTTAATTCTACTCTCTTTAATAAGAACTCTAGTGGCATCTTCAGGGTCAGCGAATCTTGGCTCAGAATCCACCACACAGACAAGATCGCCCTGGCAGGATAAAAGACCTGAAAAAAGCCTCGCCTCATAGAGATGATCAACCATACTTAGAAGAAAGCGCTCTTTAAGGTAATCCTCGGCACAAAGAATGGAAACCCCATTGCCTCGATAAAACTCAAGGTTTTCTACCCAGGTAATCTGGCAATTTTGGATAACTTCTTTGTCTTTTAAGTATTTTTTAACCTTCTGCGCCTCGTATCCCACCACGATGACAATTTCTCTTATGCCTAGACTTGTAAAGGTAAGAATTGTTCTTTCCAGAAGCGAAGAGCCGTCTATTTTAATTAAAGGTTTGGGAATCCTTAAGTTTGTTCTTATCCCTTTACCAGCGGCTAAAATTACCGCTTTCATCTTTCAATTTTTCCAGAAATGAAGTCCTCTACCATCTTCTTTGCTTCTGAGTCTGAATATTGAATGGGAGGATGTTTCATGGTATAGGCAGAGATAGAAGTTAGTGCACCACCAATTCCTCTATCTAAAGCAAGTTTACAGCACCTGATAGCGTCTATAACTACACCGGCACTGTTGGGTGAATCCTCGACGCTGAGCCGCAGTTCAAGCTCAAGAGGTATATCTCCAAATTCCCTTCCCTCCATTCGGATAAAACAGACCTTGTTGTCATTCTGCCAGGGGACATAGTCGCTGGGTCCAATATGAATATTTTCAGGGGGAAGTGGTTCATTCAATTGAGATTGCACAGCTTCTGTCTTGGAAATCTTTTTGGAAGAAAGCCTTTCTCTAGCAATCATATTTAAGAAATCAGTATTCCCCCCTGTATTAAGCTGATAGGTGCGGTCTAATTTCACTCCCCGGTCACTGAATAATTTTGTCAAAACACGGTGAGTAATGGTAGCACCAAGCTGCGCTTTTATATCGTCACCCACAATAGGAAGCCTTTTCTCCTCGAACTTTCTTGCCCATTTCTTATCAGAGACAATGAATGACGGTATGCAGTTTACAAAAGCTACTCCTGCATCCAGGGCCGCTTGAGCATAAAATCTGGTTCCTTCTTCTGAACCTACGGGCAGGTAGTTGACTAAAATCTGGGCTCCGCTTTTCTTTAATTCCTCCACAATATCACAGGGAGTCTCTTTTGCTTGACGAAAGGCTCTCTCCTCTGAATATTCTTTCATATGTCCAGCTATTCCATCTAAAACCTTGCCCATTTTCACTTCTACCCTATAGTGAGGAATATCTGGACAGAATACCTTTGTACAATTTGGCTTAGCAAGAATAGCCTTGCTTAAGTCCTGGCCTACCTTTCTTCGGTCAATATCAAATGCAGCTACTACTTTGATGTCACCCAATTTGTAACCATTAATCTCGGAGTGCATCAATCCAATCACTTCTTTTTTGTCTTTATAGTACTCTATGCCTTGAATCAAAGAACTGGCACAATTTCCTACTCCCACAATAGCAATTCGTATTTCACTCATTCTTACCTCCAATGAAAATTTTTCTTATTTGCTTATTCGGAACTATGAGAGAGTTCCTTCTTTGAATTTCGAGAACCAGATAGACAGAGTGATCGTGCGATGAATCACACCGCTACATCTGCGCTATCTTCCCTCGAACAGTCCTTTTTAAAAAGGCTGGGTGGTATGCGAGCTTTTCCTATCTGATTCAGCCTCTTATCCACAGGAATGAGGGTTGTCGGGATTTGACTTATTTAAATCCCAACAGGATAAAATAAAGGTAGGAGTTTATCCCAAAGGTAGGTTTGTTCTCTAAAAATTTTCCCATTTTTCTCATCTTCTCCTTAATATACACCTGCCTTTCAAATCTTTTCTTTATTCTATGCACTGGCGTACATTAGTATAGATTAAATTCTCAAAATTGTCAAATAACGCCTCGACACTCTAGCTTTTGTATCCTTCCCCCAGTAAGAGCAAACCCACTCGTGAGACGAGGATTTTGGGTTCCAGTTTGGCTATGATATCAGATAGCTTCCAATGAAGGAGGGCAAAAAATGGCCCTAACCCCTGATAAGCTGTGGCCTTTATTTTGGTAAAACCTGTTTTTTTTAAGAGGCTCTCTAACCATGAATGATTGTAGTGATTGATATGCTGGTCAGCATAGGATATCGCCCCTAACCTATTTAACACCCATTCAATCAATGGCCACAAGCTTCTGTAATTGGGAGTGGAAATCAAAACACGCCCTCCCGGCTGAAGCACACGATGTACCTCACCTAGCAAAGAATATATTTCCTCCTGGCAGAGATGTTCTATAACTTCGATAAGGGTCACCAGATCAAATCGGTTATTTTTAAAGGGCAGGCGCCCTCCTGGATCAATGGGTTGGAACATATGCATTTGTGTGCCATACTTTTTCTGGGCATAAGAAATTTGCCGCTGGGCAATATCCACACCAATGGAAAGGGACCCGGAAGGTAGAGAGCCAATAAAGGTACCCCCTGCGCATCCAATATCAAGATGGGCAGAGTAATCTCCCATTTCTTTGCCTATGCGAAGAAATTTCATACGATGCCATTTACTCTGGATACCCTTGATACCGCTCCCACCACGATGGAACACCAGATCGTAGTATCCAGAAGGAATTGATGGATAATCAAAGCTAGCAGTTGATTTCATGAGCTATCACCAAATTGTAATTATTTCGTATATTGTGCCCTCCTTCAAAGGAGGGGAAATGAAGCGAAATCTGTGCCCAAAAAAGAATCACCGAATCCAGGTTATATATTACGAGCCAAAAGGTCCTGAAGGCACACCAATAGGTGTAATATATTTCCAATAGACGCCGTATATATTAATTATTATCGAGTAGGCAGCCAGAGGAATCAACCACAAGTGTATTTTCTTAAAACTTCGCCCGCAAAAATAAATTAAAAGCGGTATGAGGTCAATGCTAAATCGATACCCAAACTGGTACCATCCATTGGAGAAGTGCAGGCAAAGCATAAACCAGATGGAAAAAATTGAAAGAGCTCCCACTATTTTTTCTATGAAGGGTATATCTTTTTTAAAGAAAAAATAAAAACCTAAGAGTAGAATTGGGGCGACAATCCATATTGCTGTTCCGTAGCCAGAAAAATTAAGCAGATGATTTCGCCTATCCCAAAAGGGGAGTGTAATAAACCCGCGTTTCAGGTTTGTTACCAGATATTGAAAACCAAACTGCACCCATTTGTATCTTGCATGAAGGGGCAGGTAATTATGGCCGAATTCAAAAATAGAGCCAAACCGAGCCAGGTTATACCAGGCTAAGAAAATTCCCATAGGAGCAAGACCGATGACTGTAAAGAGTAAAGTTTTTCTAAGTGAATACTTCTGTATACCAAGATAGAGCAGCAGGGGAAGCATGAATAGATAAAAGGGCCGACAGCCCACAGCTAAACCGAGCATAAGGCCAGATATAATGAGACCCCATATCTTCTTAGTATTAAGGGCAACTAATAAAGCGGAAATAGCAAAAAATACACCATAGAGCTGCCCTTGATTATGGACAGTACCTGACATGGATAAATAAAGTATTTGTGAGCCCCAAAAGAATGAGAGAGCCATAAAAAAACTGAGGAGTCTGTTTTGAGTTAATTTTTCAAAGATAAAAAAGGAAAAGAGCATGGCCAGCCAGGTAAATATTAAGAGGGTCAAGGTATTTGGAGTGTTGTATCCAAATATAAAGGTCAGGGGAAAGGCAATCAGGGTTGGCGTCGGTGGAAAGCTAATATAGATTTTATCTTTGTATTCTACAAGTTCCAACCAGCCAACATTCTCTTCCAGATGCATCCTGCCTTCTCGCCAGGCTAATGACTGCCTGGTGTGCTGGTCAGCAAGAATATTATGCCTGAGAAGGGGCATCCTCATTAAAAAGGCAAAAGCAATCCACACCACAAGGGTAACTGCCGAAAAAATAAGAAAGTCACCTCTTAAAATTTGTTTCATTTATTTTCCTGCCTGCGCCGGATGGCGCCTGACATATATACCGAATAAAACGGCGGCAATAATCATAAATGCCGCAGACAAAAAGAACTTCCAAATATCCCTGGGCAGTGTGATTTCCTGGCCTATGATAGAGAATGTACTTTGAAAACTACTTCTACCCTTTTCCTTCCAATTAATGCTAGCAATATATGCACCCCCCGGAACATTTTCTACTTCCTTCACCACAATCTCATCAAAAAAAGCCTTTCCCGTATTGAGGCTCCCGTATCCGCCAAGGCCCAACATTAGCTTGAACGAGGTAACATCTTCTCCTGTGCGCATGTAAAGTTCTACGAGTTTCCATCTATCACGGGATCCCCTTATATCCTTTGAGCTGTCCATTTTTCCTTCAATGCCAATATTGGCACCCTTATTATCTCGCCCTACATTTTCGGTTTTTATCCAGCCAGATATTTTATATATAGAATCTTCCTTTACTCTGATAAGTTGTGTAAAAGCTGCGTGATCAGGCACAAAGCTTTCTACCATCACAAATTTAGTCCCCATATATGCCTTACCCTTCTCTAAAGTACACCGGCCTGCCTCTGGGTCTTTCACCCAACTTTCTATCTCCCAGGCTGTAGGCTTACCCTTTTTTTCTTTTTCAAAAGAGGGGTTTTTTACGAGATTTTCTCCTATCTCAGGGGGCTTTCGCCATGATGGTAACACAAAAATAAACAGTAACACAAGTAATGATATAACTGCCGCCGCCAGGAAAAAAAATTTTCTTTTCCTTATAGATTGCTTATTTTCCGGTTGCATTAGAATAGCTTCCCTATGCTCTAGAACTTATCGTATCTAGTAAATTAGTTAATTGAGTTGATTAGTTAATTAGAGATTAGGAAAGAAGAAACTAATTAACTGAATTAACTAATCTCTAATTAACTAATTCTAACGAGCGACGAATTTACTATGTAAAAAATATCCAGCTTTTAAGCCATCTTAAGTTTTCTACAAAAGCCTTGCTTGTAGGCAGACCCGAAAGAATGGGATAAAAAAGGATAAATAACACTACCGCAATTGCCAAATAGCCATAGATAAAATAGCTAGACCTGGGCCATTTTTCCTTTAAGTACTTAATCAGATAAACAATACAAAGAATCATAAAAGGAACACTGGTAAAGAAATGATAAATCCAGGTAAGTCTTTGGATAAGAATCCAGGGAAGGTACTGGGAAGCCAGGCCAATAAGAACAAGAAGGAATTTTTTGTCTTTTCTTTTTATGACAAGCATAACAGATGCCATAACAGCGAGTATTCCCACCCACCAGATAGCAGGATTACCTATGGCCACGATGCTGGAAACAGTGCCGCTGGGAAGATAGTCCTGCCCCCCATAGTACCAGACAGGTTTGAGCATAAGGGGCCAGGTCCACCATTTTGAGGAAAAGGGATGGGTCGCCCCAAGCCCGGAGTGGTAATTAAACATGTTGGACTGATAGCTCCATACAGAACTTATGGTATGGCCGGGCCCGGGTACAAAAAATGTGGGAATATAGGAAAGAAAATAGATAATCATAGGAAGAAAAATAAAAAAACATACGGCCAATCCCAATATAGCCAGGAGCGAGGTTGGATACTTCTCTACCAGAGAAGCAATCCTTCTTCTCTCCTTGTGAGGAATTTTCTTTCTCTTTTTTCGGGAAAGTTTAAGGCGCGAGGATTTATATTCTTTAAAACTTCTGAAAATAACTATGAAGAAGATTACCGCAAGTCCTGGGCCAGCATAGAGAGAAGTCCATTTACTTGCTGCGCCAAGACCGAAAAATAACCCGCAAAGTCCCAGAGGTAAAACCACTTTCCGCCAGCCACACCTAAAAAAACTTTCTTTATAGAACTGGTACATGAAGTGATACATAAGAATGACAAAGAAGACACTATATACATCAATAGTGGCTATACGTGTCTGGGTAAAGTGAAGAAAATCTACCGAAAAAAGAAGGGCAGCAAAAAAAGCATATTCCCGCTTTTTAAAAAGGCTGCGGGCAAATACATAAATGGCCGCTAACATACCAATGCCAAAGAGAGCCCCCACTATACGCCAACCAAAAGGATTCATACCAAAGAGCAGAACACCCACGGCTATAAAGAGTTTGCCCAGGGGAGGGTGAGTCCATTCAAAAGGTTCTAATCTGTGGATATGCTCGTAGGCTGTTCTGCCGTGGTAGATTTCATCAAAGTACATACTGTTATAATAAGAAGGAATGAAAGGAACCATCTCCTGCTCATCAAATAAACTCTCTGGGTTTCCCTCGCTTAATGAAGTTACTGCCTCGGGAATAACCTGCCTTATAGGGAGGAGATGTTCCCCCTCATCATCAAAACCCCAGAAGCCAACCTCATAGAGCGTTGAATTTGGGTTTTCTACAATCACCCTTATAGAGGATGCGGAAAAATTGACAGATGTCCTCTTCCAGGTAAAAAGGCCCTGCTTAAATTGGGGACCTTTTTCCCAGATGTTGCCATCAGATGAATATTCTATTCTATAGGTTCCTTTCTCATCGATGCCGCCGAAGGTAGAAATATATCTCACTGCCTGCTCTTCTCCTAAATCAGCAATAAAGCTTTCTCCCCGGAGGGCTGGCTTCCATCCAGAATGCGGTGCTTTTATGCCTCCCAGATTAAACAGGGTGACAACGCCGTAGACACACATTACCCCGCAGAGTAAAAAAAGGTCTTTTTTTGTATAGGCAAGTTTAGAGGTACCCTCATCCCTTTGCCCCATAGGCCAGTCAGTTGGTCCGCCAGTGGGCTGGCCAGTTGGCGGGGTGCCAGTGGGCCGGGTAGTCCCTTTCTCTGGAGTGGCAGCGATTTTCTCTCTGAACCTGGCGCCAGGTGCACCTTGAGGCCTGGCAGAAAAAACAAGAGGCTCCTTGTTCTTTATAAAAAGGTCCCAGCCCAGCTTCACCAGCCAGAGGAGCAAAACGAGATGAAGGAATGAGATGGCAAGAAAGAATATATCAAAGCGGGGAATTTGATATGAGTCCATCATGCTAAACTGGAAGACATATCCCACATTTAGAAAATGAATAATGCTTAAAAAGCCTGATAAGAGGAAAATTCTTTTATCCTTGAGGTAGATAAAGCTTATAAGTCCTATGGCCAGAGCAGGATAGAGATACCGCTCATGCATTTTAGTACTTAATACAAAAACCGCTGTAACGATAGTGAGAGCTACAAAGAGATACCTCTCTTTGCCTTTGCCTTTGCCTTTGCCTTTGAAAAAAAGGGCTACTGCCCACCCTACAATAGCAAGAATAAACAAAAGTCCCCAGGTGCTGTAGGAAAAAAAGAGGAAAGTGCCCGAATTAGGGGCCCAGTTTCTACCAAAGAGGGCAAAGAGATTAGTCGCATTAAGGCTGGCATATGGGTATGAGGCCAGAGTCTTTAGATATTGTCCGAATATCCAAAAGGGTCCCTGGACAATAGAAAAAGGCAGGATTCCAAGAACAAAAACCCCCAGGCCCAAGGCCATACTCACCAGGAAAGGGTAGAGGTGCCCTTTTTTTATAAAAGCAAAAAATAAAAGAGGAGTAAAAATCAAAGCCTGCGGCTTAATAAGAACAGCAAGGGCAAATATACCCGAAGCAATGGCCAGCCTGTTTTTAATAAGTAAAAGCAGCATAACCAGAATAAAGAGGGTAAATACAGAATCTACCTGGCCCCAAACGGCGGAGTTCAGGATAACTGCTGGATTAAACACAAAGAGTAGAGAAATACCAACGGCCAGAAGTCTTCCTATTTTCTTTGAGGCATAGCGGAATATTAAAAAACTAATAAGTATATCGGCAATAATTGCCGGCAGTTTAAGGACAAGTAGAAAAAGTTTGGAATCCAGTGGTAATGTGAAGAGCTTCTGCACGAGCCCTATAAGGTATAAAACATATACATACCCGGGAGGATAGTCTGCAAACATCCCTCCCGCATAGAAGTTGGGCAAGCCTTTGTTAGCCGCATGGAGCGCCCAGGCGGTAAAGGTACCTATATCAATACCGTGCCCTTTAAAAGAGACAGCCAGAATAACACGAAAAATAAAACCTATGGCAAGAATACCTGTAAAAACCCGGAGATATGATTTTTTCGCTGCTGGGGGTGCTTCTTTTTTGCTCTGCATTCTCCTGGAGAAAAGAAGATAGCACCCGACAAGAAGTGCAGAGTAAAGAAGAGCAAAAATCAAAAGAGTAAGGGGCGAGACAGGACTGCCTGGGGACTTAGCCCGAGCCTTTGGGGGCTCTTCTTTCTCTAAATTTACAAGGGATACACCAAAAGGAATATCCTCTATTTGCTCTAATCGTACCTCATCAAAAGATGCTGTTCCTCTATTTATACTGCCGTAGCCGCCCAGCCTGAGAGATACTGTCATCTCCTTCTGACGAGGCCCTGTTTTTACGTAGAGGTCTGTATATTCCCACTCCCCGCGAGTATCTGTAAAATCAGGCGAAGTGTCAAGGATGCCCAGAACTGTGATGTTTGCCCCTTTTTTTCCCACATCAGCGCCATACGCTTTAATCCAGCATGAGAGCCTATAGCAGGTATCAGGGTCAACCTTTACACGCTGAAGGAGCTTGGAATCGTTTGGCTGGCCGCTTTTAATGGTGACAAAACAGTCTCCTGAGAAGGCATCTTCTTTTTCACTAAGAAAAACTGTATCCCCCTTCTGCCATACATCAGTGGTCCAGAAATCAGGCAAGCCAGCCGATACCTTTTCAAAGCTGCCATTTAATATGAAGTTCTCCTGCGAGAAGAGGACAGAAGGAAACCCAAGCACTATTGCTGCCAGAATTATGATACAAAGTTTCTTATTCATCAGGAATTTTTGAACCTAGATTCGGTAAACTCCCTCCCGTTCATTTTTGTACAAATCTACTTTGAATATAAGTCAAATAAGAATTTTTGTCAAAAAAGAAAAACGCTTGTGTTAAAGAAAAACGCTTGCTCTCTCCTTGACTTTTGTCAATCTGTGAAATAGAATAAAACCAGTTTAATTAAGAGGAAGGAAATGAGTCTTAAAGAAGAGATTCTGAAAATAGCTAAAGAAGCCAAATTTGCCAGTCAAAAGCTAGCCAATCTATCTTCTGCAACAAAGGATAGAGCCTTGCTGAGAATGGCTGAGTCTATCAAAATAAATAAAGAAAAGATAAAAGAGGAAAATAGCAAGGATATAGCTCTGGCTAAAGAAAAGGGACTGTCAAAGGCCTTAATAGACAGGTTAACTTTGAATGATAAGCGAATTGCTGGGATGTGGCATACTCTAGAAGAGATAGCCAGGATGCAAGACCCCATAGGAAAAATAGAGAGCATACAAAAAAGACCTAATGGACTTCAAATTGGTAAGGTAGTTGTTCCCTTAGGAGTGATTGGTATTATCTATGAGGCACGGCCCAATGTTACTGTGGATGCGGGGGGACTCTGCCTGAAAGCAGGTAATGCTACTATCCTCAGAGGAGGCTCAGAAGCTATTCATTCTAACATTATTTTGGCTGACCTTTTAAGAGAAGCCGTAGATAAGGCTCTATTACCTCAAGGATGCATTCAACTGATAAGAACTACTGACAGAGAAGCAGTAATGGAAATGCTCAAATTAGATGAGTATATTGATGTAATTATTCCCCGCGGGGGAGAAAGCCTGATTCGAACGGTTACGGAAAATTCTACTATCCCTGTAATTAAACACTATAAAGGTATTTGCCATACCTATGTGGACGAAGAGGCGGACCTGGAAATGGCGGAGAGAATCTGCTTTAACGCTAAGGTGCAGCGGCCGGGGGTTTGCAATGCTATGGAGACTCTTCTAGTAGACGAAGAGATTGCTGCTAAATTCCTACCCCAAATGATTAAAAGATTCCAGGAGGCGGGGGTAGAGATTCGAGGAGATAAAAAAACTTCTCAGATTGTAGGAGGAATCAAAAGGGCTTCTGAAGAAGACTGGGGGACCGAGTATCTGGATCTTATCCTCTCTATAAAAGTGGTAGAAGGAATTGATGAAGCTATTAACCACATCAACTCTTACGGCTCTGGCCACTCTGATGCTATAATTACCAATAATTACTCAAGAGTAAAAAAATTCTTACAGGAAGTGGACTCAGCGGCTGTTTATGCTAATGCTTCTACCAGATTCACTGATGGAGGAGAGTTTGGACTGGGAGCAGAGATAGGAATCAGCACTCAGAAATTACATGCTCGCGGCCCCATGGGAGCAAACGAGCTAACCAGCACTAAGTTTATTATATTTGGAGACGGACAAATTCGTTGCTAGTTGCTCGTCGCTCGTAAAACAAGAAAAAAGTAAATGATTAAAAAGCTTAATCGGCGAGATACGAGATGAAAATAATCAAAGTAGACCCTATTCGGCCAGAAGACGAAAAAATTGAAGAAGCAATCGCCCTCCTTAAAAATGGTAAAATAGTAGCTTTCCCCACTGATACAGTCTATGGATTAGGTGTTAATGCTGAAGACAGAAAGGCAATAGATGGACTGTATGAGGTAAAAAAAAGACCGAGGGACAAACCTTTTGTACTCTTTTTGGAAAAAAAGGAAGATTTTATACGTTTTGCTGAGGTGATTCCTCTTTCTGCCCAACGACTGATAAATAAATTCTGGCCTGGCCCTCTAACCCTTCTCTTTAAAGCAAGTAAAACTTGTCCTTTTTCTCTGATTAGCAAACAAGGAAAGATTGGAATGAGGTTTCCTTCTCATCCTATCCCTCAAAACATAATGAAAAGAGGAAGATTCCCTCTGGCCGTCACCAGTGCTAACCTCTCTGGAACCCTTAAACCTTTATCTCTTGAGGAAATAAAAAAAACCTTTGATAAAGAGATAGACCTACTTCTTGACGGCGGAGAAACTCTCTTTGGTGAAGAATCAACTATTGTGGATGTGACCTGCCTGCCTCCTCGCCTTATCAGGGAAGGCTGGCTGCCTAAAAAACAGATAGAGCAGACATGGATAAAGAAAAAAGATATTCTTTTTGTCTGTACAGGTAATACCTGCCGAAGTCCTATGGCAGAAAGTATTTTAAAGAAAATGTGGCCGGAAAGAAAAGATAAAATAAAAATACACTCGGCCGGAACAGCTGCCTTGACTGGCTCTAAGCCAACACCTCTAGCTATAAAAATGATGAGAGAAAAAGGAGCAGGTATAAACTTACACCGGAGCACCTCCTTAGATAAAGAAATAATAGAGAAAGCTGATTTAATCTTAGTGATGGAAACCGGGCATAAAAAAGAAGTTCTAAATATTTCACTCCCTGCTGAAGGTAAGGTATTCTTGCTTAAGGATTTTGCCCTGGGCTTAAAAGAAGAAATCCTTGATCCCATGGGAAACTCTGAAGAAAGATACCAGAAATGCATTCGGGAAATCGAAGAAAGCATAAAAGGCTTAATATATCGTATATCGTAAAGAAACCTTATCAATGAATGGTAGCGGTGCGATTTATCGCACTAGTAGCGGTTTGATTTATTAAACATTACCATTTATTGTGGCATAAATGCCACCGCTACAAATCAATGAACTATGAACAACGAACTATGAACTATGCGTGAGGTAAACAATGAAAATTATCGAATCTAAATCAGAAATAGCGGAAACAAAAGAATCTCGCCCTTCCTGGGAAGAATATTTTATGCAAATTACTCATTTGGTGGCCAGTCGGGCTACCTGTATAAGACGAAAGGTAGGAGCTATCTTAGTTAAAGACAAAAGGATTCTTTCTACCGGCTATAACGGTGCCCCGAAAAATTTAGCTCATTGTAGCCAGGTAGGATGTTTGCGAAATAAACTAAAAATTCCATCCGGGCAAAGGCAGGAAATTTGCCGCGGCCTTCATGCAGAACAGAATGCTATAATCCAGGCCGCTTTATATGGGATAAATATTAAAGGGGCAACCCTCTACTGCACAATTCAGCCTTGTATAACTTGCAGCAAGATGCTCATAAATGCGGGGATAAAAAAGATTGTCTTCCAGGGTGAGTATCCGGATCCCCTGGCTCGAGAAATGTTAAAAGAGGCAGGGATCGAGCTAATTAAAAGAGAGGCCGAAAATGCCTGAAGAGATTTTTAAAAAAATAGAAAGAGCAGAAAAAGAAGCGGGAAAAATCTTAGAAGAGGAAAAAAAAGAGAAAGGAAAGACAATAGAAGAAGCAGAAAAAAAGGGAAAAGAAATCATGGCTAAATCCATGGAAAGAGGAAAAAGCGAAGGAGCCAAGCTAAAGAAAAAATTGTTAAGCCAGGCAGAAAAAGAAGCAGAAGAAATCAAAAGAGAATTTCAAGAAAAGAGAGAGAAAATCGAAGAAAAGGGAAGAAAAAACTTAGGGAAAGTAGTAGAATTTATTTTGCAAAAGGCAAAACAATCCTGGAAAGAAGGTTAAAATGGCTCTCCTGGAAATGAGAAAGGTATATATTATAGGAGACAAGGATCTGCGTGAGCCTGTGGTAAAAAGACTGGGAGAGCTGGCTTTATTTGAGCCCAAAGAAATAAAAGAGGAAGTAAGTGCTTCCTCCTTTTTCAAAAAAGAAAACCTGGAAACAAACCACCTGGAAGATGTTCTTTCTAAACTGGGCTGGACTATTGACTATTTAGAGGAATTTAATGAGAAGAAGGCTGGCTTGGGACTCTTTCCCAGCAAAGCAATAATAAAAGAAGCCGAGTTCCTTGGTTGGGTCAAAGATTTTGATTGGGAGAAAGTATGTAGAAGCTGCCAAAAACTAAAAGAAGAGCTGGAAACTCTTAAGGAAGAAAAAGAGACTCTTCAAGACACCTACCATTTCCTCTATCCCTGGAGAGAGATATCTTTTCCTTACCAAAGCCTGCTGAAGGGAAAGTTCGTCGCCTATCAATGGGGAACTATCCCCCTGGAGACCAAAGCCACCCTGCAAAAACAGCTGGAAAAAGAAAAGGGAAGCCATTTAGAGATTATTAAAGAAGAGAGGGGCAGCGTATACTTTTTACTTGTTTTTTTAAAAGAATATCAGCCCAGGATAGAGCTTATCTTACAAAGATTGAAGGTAGAGAAAATTGAGTTTAAAGAAGAGCAGAGCCCAAAAGAAAAACTGAAGAATATTGAGCAAAGGACATCTGCGATAGAAAAGCGAATGAGTGAAATAGGGAAAGAATTTCAGAGAGCCTCCCGGGAAAAAATCAAGCTTATGGCCGTCTACGATCACTTCCATCATCTTCTTCGAGGAAAAAAGGTATCGGCTCGGGCAGGGTCAACTCCCTATACTTTCTTCATAGGGGGCTGGATTAAAAAGAAAGACCTTGCCAAATTAAAAAAAGGGCTGAAAGATCTTTCCCCCTTAGAGATAGTAGTACGAAAACCCGGTGAAAAAGAGGAAGAGAAAATTCCTGTTGCTTTATCCAACCGGGGTATTTTTAAACCCTTTGAACTGGTAATAGACCTTTACGGTCTACCGCGCTACTTTGAAATTGACCCCACTCCTTTTCTGGCACCCTTCTTTGCCCTATTTTTAGCTATTTGTCTAACAGATGGAGGCTATGGAATTATCCTATCTATTCTAGCCTGGCTTGCCTTGAGGAAACTCAAAGCAGGAGAAACAGCCAGAAAACTCTTCTCCATGCTGTTCATTACCGGATTTGTAACTTTCGGAATAGGAATAATTACCGGCGGAATATTTGGAATTCAATTTTCCCAGCTTCCGAGATTCCTCGCTCCTCTAAAACAATTAACCTTATTAAACCCAATAAAAGAGCCCATGATATTTCTCCTTATCTGTCTTGCCTTGGGAATTGTCCATATTCTAGTAGGAATAGCTCTAGAGGCGTGGGATGCTCTAAGAAGAAAGGATATAGTTTCTGCCATCTTAGATCATGTTTCCTGGATTCTGCTTATTTTAGGAGGAATTCTTGTTCTTTCCCCCCTGGCTAAAGGTATGTTTTTGGGAGCTAGCCAATCAGGAGCTTCAGAGCTGGGATTAGCTGGATCAAATACAGCTATCTCTTTCTCACCTGGCAGTATTAAAAATATCTGGAGTGCTCTTCCCGGATACTCCAAGTTAGGTCTGCTCATGTTCCTTTGGGGAGTAGGAACTCTCTTTCTTTTTGTGGGAAGAAAAAGCAAAAGCCTTTTTATAAGATTTGCCAAAGGAGGCTATGAATTATATGGAATAGTCCAGGTATTTGCGGATGTTCTCTCATACTCTCGTCTTCTGGCTCTTGGACTGGCTACAAGCGTAATTGCTATGGTCGTAAACACTATTGCCTTTATGATGGGCAAGACTCCGGTTATAGGGCCAGTTCTCATGGTTATAATTCTTATAGTGGGTCATCTGGGGAACCTCGTGCTAAATTGTCTTTCTGGATTCATTCACACGGCTCGGTTGCAATTCGTAGAATTCTTTGGTAAATTCTATGAAGGGGGAGGTAAAAGTTTTAAGCCATTCAGGTGGGAAGGAAAATACACGAGGATAGAAGGGGGAAAGATTGCGAGAATTTGAATTTTATCTTCCTACCAGGGTTCTCTTTGGAAGAGGGGTGGTAGAAAATATTGGAAAAGAGACAGCGAAATTGGGCAAAAGTGCCCTCGTAGTTACTGGACAAAGCTCGGCTAGAAAGACAGAATTACTGGAAAGGGTAAAGGATTCCTTAAAAGAATCAGGGGTAAAGCCAGTTCTCTTTGAAGGAGTAGAAGCTAATCCCTGCCTTGAAACTATCAAGAGAGGAACAAAAATAGCTAAAGAAAAGGGATGTGAGGTAATAATAGGGCTGGGAGGGGGAAGTCCCATGGATGCAGCTAAAGCAATAGCAATCCTGTCCACTAACCCTGCTCCCCTTATTAATTATTTTGGAAGAAATAAAGTAAAAGAGGTTCCTCTTCCTGTAATAGCTGTCCCTACTACAGCAGGAACAGGAAGCGAGGTAACTCTCTATGCTGTTCTTACCAACACCGAGAAAGTACCTCCTCTAAAGGAAACCTTCGCTGACCCCTCCATTTTTCCCCGAGTAGCTTTAGTAGATCCAGAACTCACCTTATCCTTACCAGCTTCTGTTACTGCCGACACAGGAATAGATGCCTTCTCCCATGCTCTGGAAAGTTACTTATCTAATAGATCCCAACCCTTGAGCGATGCCCTGGCTTCAGAGGCAATAACACTTCTACTAAAGTATTTGCCAAAAGTAATGAGGAATCTAAAAGATATAAACGCTCGCTCCTATATCTTGTATGCTTCTCTTTTAGCCGGAATGGCCATTGCTCAGAGCGGAACTATTTTGGTCCACGGCATGTCATATAGATTAACCACAGATCTGGGACTTTCTCACGGAAAGGCCTGCGCCATTCTTCTTCCCGTAGTCTCGGAGTTTAATCTCAGCCAGGGTCATCCTAAACTCACCTCTCTTAGCAAGTGCCTGGAAGAAAACACAGAAGGTTCGACCACAAAAGAGCTCGTTGAAAAAGTAATCACCAGAATTAAAAATCTTATCACCGAGCTTGGTCTACCGCAAAATTTAAAGACCAGGAAAATAAAGAAAGAACTGATTGCTGAATTCGCCCAGGAAGTCATGCAAAATAAAGCCAAACTTGCCAATAATCCGCGCTCAGTTACCTTAAAGGACGTGATAGAAATGTATGAAAAAGCTCTCTGGGGCTACGAAAAAGGAGAATAATTATTATGAAAATAATAATCAAAAAAGATTATGATGCAATGGGGAAAGAGGCTGCAAAATATTTTGCAGAGGTAATAAGAAATAAACCTAATGCTGTTTTAGGCCTTGCTACTGGGAGTACTCCAATCAGTACTTACAAAGAATTGATAAGGCTTCATGAGGAAGAATCTTTAGATTTCTCACAAGTTATAACTTTTAACCTGGATGAATATCTTGGCCTTACTGATGATCATGATCAAAGCTATAGATATTTTATGGATATCAATCTTTTTAATCATGTAAATATTAAAAAGGGAAACACAAATGTATTAAGTGGTGTTACTGATAATCCAGAAACTGAATGCAGGGAATTTGAAGAAAAGATTAAAACAGCAGGTGGTATTAATATTCAGCTTTTAGGTGTTGGAGGTAATGGTCACATTGCATTTAACGAGCCAGGGTCTCCTGAAAATTCAAGAACAAGAGTTGTTGATTTAACTAAAGAAACAATTAAAGATAATTCTAGATTTTTCGAAAAAGTAGAAAATGTCCCAACTCAAGCACTTTCAATGGGTATGGGAACAATATTAGAAGCCAAGAAAATTGTTATTATTGTAAACAAAGAATCTAAGGCAAAAGCAGTAGCAGCATCTATCGAAGGCCCTGCCACAACTGATGTGCCAGCTTCAGTCCTGCAAAAACATTCAGATGTTATCTGGGTAATAGATAAGGGGGCAGCTTCACTTCTTAAAGATAGCTCTTAATTAACCCTGATTAGGAGAAATTAATTTCGATGGATTTTTAGAAATTTTAGATAAGCTGCTCAAAGAAGGATTCAGACTAAGAGAGGAAGTTTACATACAAGCCGTTGAAACAGCCAGAAAAATTGTCCAGCGCTCGTAAGATATACCCTTCCTTTCCGCATACCAATTTATTTATAATTTTCTTACCTCGTCTAGGAATGCAGAGTAAATTTACCCCCTCCTTTGTTTAGCTTGACAAGGGAGGCAGATATGCTATTGTAACCTCAGTCTGAAGGACTATTCCAAGCTATCACAGGGAAGATTTTCTAAAAAGGGCAAAAAATGCCGTCAGCACATATCTATACTGTGGGTGAGATTACTGGGTACATAAAGAGGTTAATGGAAGAAGATGAGACTCTTGAGGATATCTGGGTGCGGGGTGAAATTTCAAACTTCAAGGCTCCTTCCAGGCACCTGTATTTTGCTCTGAAAGATAAGGAAGCTCTCCTTTCCTGCATAATGTTTCAAGACAAAGCCGATACTCTAAAATTTACTCTTGAAAATGGATTGGAAGTTATGGCTCGGGGAAGCATCGGGGTCTATAAACCTCAGGGAAGATACCAACTTTATGTAAAAGAGATGCTCCCCGTAGGAAGAGGCGCTCTTTACCTTAAATTTGAGCAGTTAAAGGAAGAATTAAGAAAAAAGGGCTATTTTGAAGCAGAGCATAAAATTCCCCTCCCCTTTCTTCCCCAAAGGATTGGAATAGTTACTTCTGCCAAAGGAGCGGCAATCAGAGATATTCTCACCATTTTGGATAGACGTTTTCCTAACATAGAGATTGTCGTTGCTCCCTGCCGAGTTCAAGGAGATAGTGCTGCTGAGGAGATTGCTCAAGCTATCCAGGACTTAAATGATTACGGCAGGGTAGATGTGATAATTGTGGGTAGAGGTGGAGGCTCTTTCGAGGATCTCTTTGCCTTCAACGAAAAAATAGTAGCAGATGCTATCTATAACTCCTGTATTCCTCTTATCTCTGCTGTGGGCCACCAGATAGATATCACTATCTCTGACTTTGTGGCTGATGAAAGAGTCGCCACTCCCTCTGCAGCAGCAGAGCGCATTATTCCCAAAAAGACAGATTTGATTGACTCGCTGCAAGGTAAAGAACAAAGAATCCTTCAACTGATAAATAATTACCTACAAGATTCTTATTCAAATTTAGAGAGGATAAGAAATTCTTTTCCTTTTAAGCAGCCCTACAGACAGATTGAGGATTTCAAACAAGAGGTTGACGAGTTTGAAAGAAGAATAATTTCTTCTCTCATTCATAAGAATAAACTGGAAAAAGAACGCTTCTTAAGCCTCGGTCTTAATTTTAAACGGTCATCTCCTCAGAAAAAGATAGAACTAATGAAGGAAGAGCTGGAAAGAAAAAAGGAAAAACTCGAGAGCCTGGAAAAAACTAAACTGGAAAAAGAAAAACAGAGAGTATCCTTTTGGGAAAATAGATTAAGAGATCTTTCTCCTCTATCTATTCTCAAAAGAGGTTATAGTATCTGCTTTAGCGAACCTGAGGAAGAAATAATTACCCAATATACCCAGGTGAGGAAGGGAGAAAAGATAAAAGTGAGACTGCATAAAGGCAGGATTTATTCAGAGGTTTATGAAACTAAGGAGGAAAACAAGTGAAATATGAAGAAGCCATGAATAAACTCGAAGAAATCACCCAAAAGCTAGAGGAAGGAAATCTTCCCCTGGAGGAAGCTTTGCAAAAATTTGAAGAAGGAATGAAGCTAATAAGTTTTTGTCAGAAAAAACTAGAAGAGACAGAGAAAAAAATTCAAGTTTTGCTCAAGGAAAAAGATAAATTCAAACTAAAAGAGTGGGGGGAAGAAGAAAGGGCAGGGGAAGGAATGAGCGCAAAGGCAGGAACAAGAGCGAAGACAGGAGTAGAAGCAGGGAGAGAACCAGCAACAGAAGTAGAAACAAAGGTGGAAACAGAAGAGAGAGCAGAGGGAGAAGCAAAAGAGGAGGAAAAGGAGAAAGGAATAAAATTAGAAAAGAATGAAGGACCGCCCCGACAGAAAAAAGAAGAGAAGGAAAGGAAAAAAGAAAAAGAAAAAAAACAAAACTTTCTTTTCTAAAGGGAAATAAATGTCAAAAACGCTTTATTTTATCCTTACCCATCCTTTGTTTTTGACTGTCTTTTGGGCCTGGATTATTGCTCAAGCTATTAAGGTTATCGTCTCAGCAGGCAGCAAAAAAAGGATAAAGCTGCGTCGTTTTATAGAACCGGGAGGGATGCCTTCTTCTCACGCCGCAGTTGTAGTAGCTTTGCTCACAGGAGTAGGAATAAAAGAGGGTATGGGATCTACTATTTTTATTGTTACCTTAGTTTTAGCCTTAGTCACTATATATGAGGCTATAGGAGTGAGGAGAGAAACAGGAAGACAGGCAGAACTTCTCAATGAACTCCAGTCTCATCTAGCACCTCACTCTCCCATGAAATATAAATTAACCGAACAATTAGGTCATAACCCTATTGAGGTATTGGTAGGAGGAATACTAGGATTTTTTATAGCTCTGCTTTTTTTATAGCTCAAAGATTTAGGAGTTTATACGCTTGCCGAAGGACATTTTCTAGAAATTGTCCTGAGGCTTATTTTGGAGAAGGAAAGTGCCTGGACCTAAAACAATAGGAATAATAGTACATCGGGAAAAGAAAGACGCCCTGGATCATGCCCTTTCACTAATAAAGTGGTTAGAAAATAGGAAGATAGAAGTTCTCCTTACCAGATGGACAGGTGAAAGAATCGAGCATAGGGAGTTAATCAGGGATAAGAAAGAGTTCGGTAGAAAGGCAGAACTCATCATCAGCCTGGGAGGTGATGGAACCCTATGCAGAACAGCCCGAAACTTCGCCCCTTATCAGGTTCCTCTTTTAGGCATCAACCTGGGCGGACTGGGCTTTCTCACCGAAATTCCCATCTCTAAATACAAGGAAGGGTTGAGAAAAGTCCTGGAGGGAGAGTACAAAATAGAAAAACGCCTCATGCTGGAAGCAACCATTCTTAAGAATAAGAAAAAAATAGAAACATCCCTTGCTTTAAATGATGTAGTCATTGGTAAAAGGGATAGTCCTCGTATTATTAACTTTAAAACCTTCGTTTCTGGAGAGCTCATCACTACTTACTCTGCTGATGGACTGGTTGTCTCTACTCCTACTGGCTCCACTGCTTACTCTCTTTCTGCCGGCGGACCTGTAATTCATCCTAACCTGGAAGTAATAGTTCTTTCTCCTATCTGTGCTCATACTCTGGCTGTGCGGCCATTGGTCGTCTCTCAGACAGATGAAATAGAAGTTATTCTGGAGCCTCCTTCTGAGGAAGCTCTACTTACCATAGATGGTCAGATAAGTTTTCCTCTAAAGGAAGGAGAGGTAACCAGAATTAAAAGAGCTTCTTATAAGACCATCTTAATTAGATTAAAGGAGAAGTTCTTTTTCAAGATACTGCAAAGTAAATTGGGATGGACTGGGATTAGCTATAAATCGCACATTGTGAGTGAGGGGGAAAAATGAAAAAGAAAACTAATAAGATTTTTCTGAGAAGGCGAGGGAAAGCCTTGAGATTTCCTTTAACGGTGAGATTTCTTCTAGTGGTCGGCATTATCTGTCTTGGGCTAAAATTAGCAGCCGTATCTCCCCTCTATGCTGACTACCTGCACATCACCGACTCTGGCTTTACTACCCTTTCTACCAGCGCCAGAGCTATGGGAATGGGCGATGCTTTTGTAGCTATAGCTGATGATTACAGTGCATGTTATTTTAACCCCGCTGGCCTCATACAAATTAAACAAAAAGAACTGGGAACAATGTGGGTTGATTTGTACAGTCTAGGGCTTTCAAAACAGAGTTTTTTATCCTTTGTAGAGCCTAATGCAGGTATGGGAGCAGGGGGGATTAGCTGGAGCCATTTATCGGCTGACCTCGAACCTGAGAAATGGAATTACAATCTATTTTCCTATTCTTATGCACAATCCCTTTTCCATAATAAAGTGATAAGCTCTAAGACCCTATCGGGCTCGGGGGGAATTAACCTGAAATACCTAAAGCAAACTACCGATGAGGGAAATGGCAGCGGCTACAGTTTAGATATAGGCTTTCTAATATGGGGAACAAGGGCCTCGGCAGGAGTCAATATTCAGGATTTAATTTCCCAGATAGAATGGAGTACAGGAGAGAAAGAATCTATACCTACCAACATAAAATTAGGCACAGCCTATAGGCTTAATCCTCGTCTTCTTCTGGCTTTAGATATGAATGCTTCCTGGCAAGACTTCCCTAAAGACATTCGATTGGGGAGCGAGTGGTGGCTGCGGCGTAATATGGCCTTGAGGTTAGGTATAGTTAAAACATTTCAAGGAAATGACATCAAGGCTTCAGGGGGATTAGGCTTTTATCTTCCTATCCCAAAAAAGTTCGCAGGAATAAAAGCTCTCAGCTTTGACTACGCCCTCTCTTATGATAGCCTCGGCAACACCCACCGCTTCTCCCTCTCCTTCATTTTTTAGAAAAGTAGCGGTCGGATTTATCCGACATATTATCTGATAAATCTTACCGCTACAATGTGCGATGAATCGCACCGCTACTATACGCTTATTTCTACGAACTATGAACAACGAACTAAATCAGGGAATAAGATTTATCTCTTCATTTATTCGCAGGGTAAAGGCAGTGAGCAGCTTTACTGCATTCTCTAGATCTTCTAAAGAAAGTATCTCTACGGGACTATGCAGATAACGCAGGGGAACAGAGACCAGAGCTGCCGCTACCCCAGCTCGGCTAAGTTGAATAACATTGGCATCGGTGGGAGTAGCTCTGCTCTCTCCCGAAAGCTGGTAAGGAATATCTTCTTCGGTGGCAATTTTAATAAGCATCTCTCCCACTCGGGGATTAATATTTGCCCCTTTATAAAGAATTACCCCTTTCCCTATAAATATCTCTCCTTCCTTCTTTTTATCTACCCCCGGATAGTCAGTAGCTACCCCTACATCTATGGCAATCCCTATCTGGGGATTAATGGCATAAGCTGCTGTTCGAGCTCCTCTAAGGCCGATCTCCTCCTGAACAGTGGAAGCAGCAAATACTGCCGCTGCCAGAGGTTTCTCGGCAATACGCCTCAATACCTCGCAGATTACGAAAATTCCCATTTTGTTATCAAATCCTCGTGAAACAACTAACTCACCCTGAAGTCTTTCTAATCTTCCAGAAAAAGTAATAGGGTCACCAATAGAAACCAGTTTCTCCGCCTCTTTTTTATCCTTTGCTCCTATATCAATCCACTGCTTGGAAAGCTCAACTACCTTTTTTTTCTCCTCTTCTTCTAAAATATGTATGGGCTTTTTCCCTACCACTCCCAGAACAGGGCCCTTCCGGCTATGAATTTGCATTCTCTTTCCCGGGGTAAGATGAGCATCTATTCCTCCTATGGAGGAAAAAGAGATAAACCCCTTTTCATCAATATACCTGACCATAAATCCCACTTCATCACAGTGTCCAGCTAGCATTAGACGAGGCTTGCCTTCAGGATTTTTTATTCCTATAACATTTCCATGAACATCGGTCTTTACCTCGTCGCTGAACTTAGCCATCTCTTCCCTGACCACCCTTTGCATCGGCTGCTCAAAACCAGAAGGACTGGGAGTCTCCACTAATTTTTTCAGAAATTGAAAAAAATCTTTACGCATTTTTTTCCCCTCACCATTTGGTACTCGTATATCGCATATCGTACTTCGTACATCGTAGTTGGAAAATAGGGACGCATCCCATTTTTCCTATGAGCCATGAACTATGAGCTATTAACCATGATTCACTATCCGCTTTACGCTAGATTTATTCTGACCGCCGATGTCTCAGTCCCGACCTTGATCTCGGGAGGCTTAGCTTCTGGAGAGAAAACAGACAAAAAAAGAGTCATCACTACAAAAATCACAGCCAGAACTATGATAGCCCTCCCCAAAAAGCTAACTGCACCAGCAGGGCCAAAAAAGGTTTTCACTCCTCCTCCAAAAGAGGCACCTGCACTAGCTCCTCTTCCAACCTGCAGCAAAACCACACTTATCAGCAAAATGCAGACTAACACATGAATAATTGAAAGTAATCCCATCTTTACTCCTTGTATCTGATTATTCTGGCAAAAGAGGAAGCTTGCAGACTGGCTCCTCCTACCAGAGCGCCATCTATATCGCTCTGACGCATTAAATCTTTTATATTTTCTGGTTTTACGCTCCCCCCGTACTGAATACGAATAGAGGCAGCGAGCTCTTCTCCCAGGAGCTCTAGTAAAACACCTCTAATAAGCCGATGCATTTCCTGAGCTTGCTGAGGAGTGGCTGTTTCCCCTGTACCTATAGCCCAAATAGGCTCATAAGCGATAACCAACTTTTGCGCCTTCTGGAGGTCAACTTTCTCCAGACACTCTCTTAGCTGGACTACTACCACTTCTTCGGCCTTTCCATTTTTTCTTTCCTCTAATCTCTCTCCTACACAAACAACAGGGACAAGCCCAAGAGAAAAAGCTGCTTTTAGTTTTTTATTTATTCCGAGGTTAGTTTCTCCAAAATATTGCCTTCTCTCTGAGTGGCCTAAAATTACATACCTGCATCCAGTCTCAAGAAGCATAAGAGGAGATATCTCTCCTGTATAAGCTCCTTTCTCCTCCCAATACATATTCTGTGCCCCTAAACCTATCCGGGTTTCTTTAAGCACTGCTTTAACTGCATCTAAAGCAGTAAAAGGAGGAAAGACCACCACCTCTACTCCTTCAATATCACCTATCTCCTTCTTTAAGTCCTCCACAGTAGAAACAGCTTCTTTCACTGTCTTATGCATCTTCCAATTTCCACCAAAAATCGGTCTTCGCAACTTTTACCTCCTTAAAATCGTATCTCGTTGCTCGTTGTTCGTATCTCGCCGATTAATTAGAACACAGACACAGATTTCCCCAGACAATCTATAAAAGTCAATTAATACCGCTAAACAGCTCCTATATTTTGCAACAATCGCAAAATTCTTTTAGATCTTCCGTACGAACGTAGTGCATAATTCTTATTTATACTTATTCTATCTTTATAGTCTGCATCAATTCTATCTTTTTTTAATCTATCCAGCTCAATTCCAATCTTTTTTTCCTCTTGGTTAGACGATCTTTTATATCTATCAATAACAAACCAATGGACATTTTTCCTAGGTATAATAATCCTTTTACTTAAAAAGTTGCGAGACAGACAGAAAGTACCATAGTAAGCTCTACTTATAGCAGAACGCCAGTAAGATTCAGCTAATAAATTTTTTCTTTTAAAATTTATTAACTCATCTGCTAGTTTAATATATAATCTCCAATCAAAACTCATATTGCTTCCTCAGTAATATTCAAATACCCACCAGTCCTATCAACAACTTCAATAAACCATTCTTCATCTAATATATTTAAGAGATTCAATGCTCCCTCGGGACTTAAAGAGGTCTTTATTACAATAAAAAGTTCCTCGTAATCCTCTTCAGGGTCGAAATAAACTCTAAGATGTACCTTTACAGAGTCCCCAAATATCTTTTTAATCCATTTAGGAGCTTCAAGGAGAATATTTATAAGTTGATTGTGAGTTATAAAAAAGTTTCTGAATTCATCCTCATCTTCAATTACATAATATTTCTTTAGTAATTTAATATCTCTATCTCGCTGATATGAAAAGAATATCGACTTTTCTTCTTTTTCACCGAACTCCTCTTCAATTTGAGGCACTTCAATTTCTTCCATGGGAACTGAAATTCTTAAATGATACCCTAATAAATGTTGCACTTCTAATTGAGAAATGAAACGATCTACCAAGAAAGGCAGTCTGTGATATTCACTCGATGAAGCATTTATTAGTTTACTTTCTTTTTCTGCTACTGGCATTATTTCTCCTCCTTAAAAAGATCTCTACATTTCTCCGTAATACAAGCCTCAAAGCCTTTTTCAATTTCCGTATGTGCCTCCTCAATCCACTCTTCTGTTTTTTCAATTTCCACTTTCTCAGGAGAAACCATAACATAATCTAAATCAAGAACAAAGGCTATACTGTCAGGCTTCTTCGAAGAAGTGCTAGCAAGTGTTAACAATAAACGGTCACGGCCTTCAACGAATGGTATTCCTACCCGAACATTAAAAGTTTCATGAGTCTGCGGAAGTTTTTCGGGTAAAAAAGGATAATAATTAAAATAATCGGCTAATTCTACAGATTTTTCAGCAATTTCTATCTTGTTTATATATCTTAAACCTATTCGTTTAAAACTCTTAGGACGTGCGATTTCTTGATACTGTTTTAAATTTTTTAGTATTATAGGATAGAATTTATGCCATGTAGGATAGGGCTTCAGATGGTTAACAACTAATAAATCCGGCCCGGTCTGAACCAATATTGTCTTATTCTTACTAAGAAATTGCATCCGTGGAGAAGAACCTACTTTCTGTTCTACTCCTCCCTCCTTCTTCCGAAAGTCAATTTCAAATGTTGTCTGCTGTTGTTTTTCAGGAAATTCTTCTTTAATCTTCTCATAAAAAAGCCCAACGATAGTCATATCCCAGGGCTGTCTAGGAATAAATTGAAACTCGCACAGAGCTTCTACAATCGGCGGACGGCTATATTTTCTGCTCACTTTATACCTCCAGATTTATAACCTTATTTGGGTCATTTTCAAAATATCTATCTGAACAGAGCTCTTATCCCGGCCCTCACAGTTTTTAACTCTTATTGCTTAGCGCTGCTACTCCTGGCAGTTCCTTTCCTTCTAAAAATTCCAGGGAGGCACCTCCTCCTGTAGAAATATAACCTATTTTATCTTTCAAGTCCATCTTTTTTAGAGCAGCGATGGAATCACCACCTCCTACCACCACACTTGCCTTAGATCCGGCCAACGCTTTAGCAATGGCCCGCGTACCTTGAGCAAAGTCTTCAATCTCAAACATCCCCATAGGTCCGTTCCAGAAAATGGTATTTGCCTTTTTGATGGATTTTACAAAAAGTTCAATTGTCTTAGGCCCTATATCCAGAGCTAGATAATCAGAGGGAATTCCATCCTCTCCTACTACCCTCGTTTCCATACCTTCTTTTGCCTCTCTGGCT
Source organism: Clostridia bacterium (assembly GCA_030610745.1). Lineage (GTDB taxonomy): Bacteria > Aerophobota > Aerophobia > Aerophobales > AE-B3A > JAUWRC01. Next base: position 1,971 of record JAUWRC010000003.1, on the reverse strand, counting down.
ACCAGATGATCACAAGGAAGAAGAATATTACACCCCTTCCCAAGTGCCTGCTCCATTATCTTCTCTGCCTCTTTTATCTTTTCTTTCTCCAGCAAGGACTTACCTACAGGAAGACCCTTAGCTTTAAGAAAGGTGTAGGCCATTCCTCCCCCTATAAGAATATCCTGGCATCTACTCAAAAGACTGGACAGTACCCCTATCTTATCAGAAACTTTAGCCCCTCCCAAAATAGCTACAAAGGGAGGTTTGGGATGGGTAAGAATCCCTTCTAGAACTTCTAGTTCCTTATTCATCAAAAAGCCAGCCGCTGCTGGCAAAAACTTAGTTACTCCTACCGTAGAAGCGTGGGAACGATGGGCAGTTCCAAAAGCATCATTGACGAAAACATCGCCCAGACTGGCTAACCCTTTAGCAAACCGGGGGTCATTTTTAGTCTCCTCGGCGTGAAAACGAGTATTCTCTAAAAGAATAACTTCACCCCTTCTCATCTTTTTGACTCTCTCTTCTACTTTACTTCCTACGCAATCATCCAGTTTCAAAACCTTTCTTCCTAGAAGCTTTTCTAGCCGATGGGCTACAGGACCCATTCGCAGCCTTTCTACCACCTCTCCCTTTGGTCTACCTAAATGGGACATCAAAACCAGACTGGCTCCCTTATCCAGAATATATCTGATGGTAGGAAGGGCTGCCCTTATTCTTGTATCATCACTAATTTTTCCTTCTTTATCTAAACTAACGTTAAAATCTACCCTCATTAATACCCGCTTATTTTCTAAATCCAGATCCTTAACCTCTAATTTCCTCATTATTCTTCCCTTTTTCGATATACTACATACGGCTTTGAATATACTCTGCTAAATCTACTATTCGACAGGAATATCCCCATTCATTATCATACCAGCCTAAAACTTTTACCATTTTCCCTTCAACTACGTAAGTAGAATCTGCATCTACAATAGCCGAGGCAGGGTCAGTGGTAAAATCATGGGAAACTAAAGGCTCCTCACAAAATTTCAGAATCCCTTTCAAGTTTCCCTGGGAAGCTTTTTTGAAAGCTGACTTTATCTCATCTACTGTGGCTTCTTTCTCCAGTTCAGCCACCAGATCTATTAAACTCACATCAGGAGTGGGAACCCGAATAGCCAGGCCATTTATTTTTCCCTCTAACTGGGGTATCACCTTTCCTACAGCTATCGCTGCTCCTGTAGTGGTAGGAATCATAGAAAGAGCAGCCGCTCTGGCTCTCCTCAAATCTTTATGAGGCCCATCTTGTAGAACCTGATCACTAGTATAAGAATGAATGGTAGTCATCAGGGCCCGCTTTATCCCAAAATTATCCATTAAAACTTTAACCATGGGAGCTAAGCAGTTGGTGGTACAAGAGGCATTGGAAACAATATCATCGGTGGAAGGATTGTAGGTTTCCTCATTTACCCCCATAACTATAGTTGGCATCTCTCCCTTAGCCGGAGCGGAGATGATTACCTTTTTAGCCCCTGCCTTCAGGTGAGAAGCTGCGTCCTCTTTTTTTCGGAAGAAACCTGTAGATTCTACTACTATATCTACACCCATCTCTTTCCAGGGAAGATTTGCCGGATCCCTCTCTGAACAAACTCTGAGCTCTTTCCCATCAACTATTATACTCTTCTCCTTTGCCGTCACTTCACCCTGATAGATTCCATGAATAGAATCATACTTAAATAAATGGGCTAATGTTTTAGCATCTACCAGATCATTTACAGCTACAAAATCTAAATCTGTTCCCTCCTCTAAGGCTGCTCTTAAAGTAAGCCTTCCAATTCTCCCAAACCCATTAATGGCTACTTTTCCCATGTCTCTCTCTCCTCCTTTATTTTAGTTCAGAAAATGATCGTATCCTCTATTTTTTATTTTGGTTCGGCTGCCCGTTTTATCTATAAGGCAAATTCCTTCTTCTTTATCTACTATCTCCCCGATGAGGGTGAAGGAAAA
>JAUWRC010000139.1 GCA_030610745.1 Clostridia bacterium | reverse complement strand
AGGGTCGGTATAAATATTGAGCCGCTGAACTAGGGTGGGCAGCAGAGAATATTGATGGAAATCGGAAAGTACAATAATTCCAGCGAATTTGTTTATGAGGATAGAGGCAGCCATAGTTTCCTTTAGCCCGTTTTCAGTTATGAAGCAAGGGAAAGCAATAGTAGGATAGCCAAGGGGCCTAAAACCCTGCTTTATAGCTGCCCTCCTGATAAAAGTTTGATCCCTGATCGCCTCCATCGAGTTCTTAGAACCTGGGTCTAGAACTACATCTTCGATGCCAGCCTCCTTTAGTTTAGTGGTTAAAGGCACTAATTCCTCTACGCTTCCTCCTCGGATTCCTACAGGGGTGGGTTTCTCTTTGATTTTCGGTATTGCTGCCTCTATATTTTTCTTCGTTATGGGGTAAAGGAGGGGTTGCCTATCAGCACATATATCTCGGGCAGAAAATAAGGCGTCCATGTCCTCTGAAATCAAGATCATTGGTGCGCTGCTCTCGCGGTAAACTTTCTTGACCAAGGCTAGAAATTTATCCTTATCCCCTGATTCAAAGTAGAGGGCTAAAAGATCTGCCTTAAGGGTTAGCCCCACCCAGGGGAACTGTAGCTCCTTTAGCTTCTTTATCTTTTCCTCGACTTTAGCTTCGCTCTCTTTATCTGAGATGAGGAGGGCAATACCAGGTGGGTGGACAAACGTCTTCTCATGCCGATATACCACCTCTTCATTCCCAATCTCTAGCTTATTTTCTCCTGAGCCTATGGTAACAAGCTTCATAGGCGGTGCAAGAAGATCTATTAATTTGATTTTTGTCTCCTCAGAAAGATAAGGGCACTTATCTACGGTTACCCCACCTGAAGCTAGCTTCATGGCAAAGGCAAAACAAGTGGGAAAACCACACTCTTTACATGGCCTCCTGCCAGGAAGCATCTTTACAATTTGAGATCCTGAAATTGGCATAACAAACCTCCTATTTCGTTAAACTCTAAATCCTAAGCTCCAAACCTTCTAAAAATCAAAAATCAAAGATAAAAAGTCAAAGTGACAATTCAAAAGGCAAAACTTAAAAGTGCTTTTACCTTTGATTTGTTTCGGATTTGGTGCTTGGAATTTCGTATTTCCTCCTTTTACTCTGGAAGCTCTACCTCACCCTTTATCCAGGGATGGCCTACCTTTTCTAAGTAGGGTAGGAGCTCATCGACATTTTTAACTTCTTCCTCTGTAGGTATTTTATCGTATACCCCGTCTGCTTCAAAAGCTTCCCTATACCTCTCTTTTATTTCCTTGGGCAGCCACACCATTCTTCTTCGGCCCCCATCAGCCTGGATAAATTTTGGCGATCTTAATTGTTCCAGACCAGTTCCCAACCTACCTTCTACTTGCTTGCCTCCGGAGGTCTCACCAGCCATGTGAGAAAAAGTCTCTCCAATTACACATTCGCCCTTATAATCTCTATGCACGAGCCCAAATCCATCTACTTCGGGGATGTAGAAGACAATAGCTTCAAAACAGCCACAGGAGGTATGGGGATGCTCGAAGGCGCTGTAGAGATAAACTCTATCGTAAGTCGCCAGGGATTTCTCATACTCCACCTTATTCACTCCTTCATATTCGCCCTTTATGGGGTCTATAAGCTTCCCTTTTGGTATAGCAAATATAGGTCCCTCAGGGTCGATCTTGGCAGCAGCTCTGCCATCAAACCAGTTTATCGCTCCACAGTTGGCAATCCTATCTGGGGCTATGATGGAAATATGGGTAGGGGCGAAGCTTTGGCACAGAACACAGCCATAAAACGTATCCACGTCTTCGTCGCGTAGAGTCAAGGCTCTGTTATCCCTTGCCTTATAAATCTCTAAAGCTTGTGGTAGAAGTTTCGCTATCTTTTCCTCGTCGGTGATAATGGTGGTTTGGATCTTTTCAATAATTGCCATCTCTGAGGTGAAGAGGAAGTTATAGATTTCGCCCAATTCCTTTAGGGAGTTGAAGCCCTTTTTAGCGCAGTCCTTGTTCACCCTCATCCACATAGCATCGCGCTGATTCATGTGATACCAACCTTCGGTATAGTTGGTATACATATGAATCTTTCTTTCAATGATTGACTCAGCATCCTTATCTAGCTCTTCACCGGCAATATCAACTAGAACGGCTATAGGGTAACTCCCACCACCTTTGACCTCATCGTAAGGTTCCAATTCACTTATATCAGGGCCGATAAGCTCCACTTTCTCATTCTCAATTTCCTCCGGCCTTTTCAAGGTTGCCAGCTCAAACTTGTGGGCTACTTTGGGCCCTCCAAATTCCATATAGAGGTCTTCCTTCCTTATCACCTCCCCTTCATATTGTGGACCAAGGTCTACATGAAACTCCATTCCTTATCCTCCTTTCTTTAATTCACTGATTAAGTCTTCTAAAAATGCCTTCCACTGCTCATCCTTCCTGAAGTTGGGAAGAGAGTAATTGGCATGTGGAAAGTAATATTTATCCAAGGTCATAGTTTTTAAGTGATTGAAGGCAAAATGCTTTAGGACGGAAAGGCATTGCTCTTCGAGATCGCTCCTTATGCCAAAGAAGATGACCAAGTCGTGATTCCCCTCCTTCTTAACCCCTTTCCAGTCAGGATCTTTGAGGTGGTTTACTATCTCCACGGCATCATAAACGCTATCTGGTTTCGTCCCCAGTTGCACCATTTTCCCCTTAACTATATCTGTAGCACATATAGGGATATTGGCAATCTTGGCAATCTCCAGGGCGTACTCGATAAGCAGCTTTCCATCAAACGACCATTCAGATAGCAGAGGACCAAGCACCAATAGGGGTCTTTTCGCTTTCTGAATCAAATTAGCATATTCTGAGGCATCCTCTATCAACCTAGCTGATTTTATTCCAGTTAAAACATTTACTCGATGAAACGGTATCATTGCGCTCATTTTTCCTCCTTCTTAATGTATAACTGCCTCTATAGGAACCTTACTGGGATAGGGCCCGATGAAGGTGGGGAGACCCACGGGCTCCTTGGGCTGCCAGCCAATTTCCTT
>JAUWRC010000100.1 GCA_030610745.1 Clostridia bacterium | reverse complement strand
CCGCTAAGAGCACGCCAGGTCCAGAGCATTGCTAGCTCTTTAGAAAGCCGGGGGCGACCCCAGGAAGGATTAGCCTTGATCATTTCTCGAATAACTTCAATATCTTCAGGAGTTATTTCTCGTCCCTGAATGATGGCAGTTTTTTCATGAGTTAATCATATCATAAAAGCAAAGAGGAGTCCAGTCCTAACCCTGAGAAAAGAGTCGATGATTTTCAGGGTTGAGTCAAGTTGTGCACTTAACTCAATAGGGTATTACTCAAATAGCTGCAAAATTACCTCGTTAGGTGGGTTGTTTGGAATTTTGGTGGATTGAAGTAGGTTGAAAATACAAGGAGAGGAGTTCTTAAACTAGCTCAAAGTATAGAATATAATAAAGTAGTAGAATTGAAAATGAAAAAGCCGCTTCTTGACATATAAATATCTCATAACGCAACTCCTGATTGTCAAAGAAAAATTTTAGTGGCGGAAAGAGAGGTGATGACACCATTAGCTACACTCTTTGAGAACTGGGAGATTCTATAGAAGATTAGATCAAAACAAATTAAGTTAAGGAGATAAAAATGATACGAAAGTTAGTAGTAGGGATAGGTTTTCTAGCAGCACTGTTACTTATCGTTGGGGTAATTAGTGCCTCTGCTAGGATAACCTTAAGATTTTTATGTGTTGAGCAGTACCCAGATACTGTTAAGGCTCTAGAAAATGATATTCTCCCAGCCTTTGAGAGAGAGAACCCAAATATTAAAGTAGAAATTGATTATGTTACTTGGGATACAATGGGCGAGAAGCTAATGACTGGGTTTGCTGCCGGCGTAGGTGCAGATGTAATTACCACTGGATCCGATTGGATTGGGCCATATGCGGAAAGAAACCAGTTTTTACCTTTGGATAAATACTGGGCTAAATATGAAGACCAAGACGATTTTTATGAGGGCTTCATGCAAATATCTAGTTACAAGGGATATCTATATGGAATTCCTTATATCTCAGATATAAGGCCGCTAATATATAGGAGAGATTTTTTCAAAGAAGCGGGACTTGATCCAGATAAAGCACCTCAGACTTGGGAGGAACTAGCAGACTACGCTGTAAAATTGACTAAACGAGATGCAGGAACGGGTAAAATCACGAGAGCAGGATATAATGCCGCTGCCGACACGCCAGGGAGTGCTTTTTTTGAGTTCTGGTATTATCTTCGGCAAGCGGGAGGTTATGCAACGACAGATGCTTGGGGAGCACCTCCAACAGAAGAGCTTCCTAGAGCAATCATGAATAGCCCTGAAGGAATAGAAGCATTAGAGTTTCTGAATAGTTTAGTCAATAAATACAAGGTTTCCCCTTTGGCAGGAATGCCAGAGATCACACCAGGAGTCTCTATTGTATTGGAAGGTTCAATAGCTATGCAGGTGGGTTTTTATCCTTCTTTCCAAATAGAAAAATATCATCCCGAACTTAAAGATGATGTTGAGGTTGCAATGCCTACGAAGAAGGAAAAATGTGTAACTTACGTATGCCCAAATGTCATGGTTATTTCTTCAATCACTAAGTATCCTGAAGAAAGCTGGAAGCTGGTTATGTGGTTAACAAGTCCGGACAGTATGGAAAAGATTCTAGCCCCACAAGGTATAACGCCTACTCGCAAATCTGTTACTGAATATGCTGAGTACATGCAAAACGAAAGATCGCAGATGATTATGCAAATTCCTGAACTAGGCTACGGTACAACCACTCCTCCATCATGTGATTTCCCTATGCTTGAGATAACGGGGAATCATATTCAGGCAGCTCTTAGAGGTATAGAAGGCATTAAAGAGGCTTTAGATAAATCAGCAGTGGAAACCAACAGGATTCTAGAGAGAATGAGAAGATAAAAGAGCCCCTACAATCCTGCTGCATGATTTTTTATACAGCAGGATTGTAGTAACAGGGTAAAAGAGGAGGACGAGAAAGTGAAGAGGAGACAGGGTTTAGTAGCTTTCTTTTTTCTTCTCCCAGGGATCGGATTACTTATCATCTTTTTGTTAGTTCCTTCTATCGTAGTTTTTTATTTTAGCTTTACAAAATATTCAGTAATTGAAGCGCCTAAATGGATTGGATTTCTAAATTTTAAGGAGCTTTTATTAGAAGACTCGATTTTTAAGATTGCAACCTTTAATACAGCCTACTATACCTTAGGCACGGTTCCTCTAACAATAGTTATTGGTTTAATTCTTGCTGTAATAGTAAATGCAAAGATTAAATTTAGAACTTTTTTTCGAGTTGCTTTTTATCTCCCTGTAGTAACTTCTATAATTGCTGTTTCGGTAATCTGGATGTGGTTATACAATCCCACATATGGATTGCTTAACTATTTTCTTCAGAAACTAAGTTTGCCAACACAGGATTGGCTTTTTGATGTGAAATTAGTTATGCCTTCTATTATTCTTATGAGTGTTTGGCAACGTGTAGGATACATCATGATCCTCTACTTAGCTGGACTCCAGAATATTCCAGACCAATTATATGGAGCTGCAAAAATTGATGGCGCAAATAAATTAAATTCTTTCTGGTATATAACCTTACCTTTACTAAAACCCATAACTCTTTTCGTATTCATTATAACCGTTATAGGTGCTTTCCAAGTATTTAGCCAAATTTATGTAATGACGGGAGGAGGACCAGCAAGTGCTACCACTACTATCGTACATCAACTTTACGTGAATGCCTTTCGATACTTTTCAATGGGATATGCTTCGGCTATAACTGTTTTATTGTTTCTTATTATTTTTTCCTTATCTGTGTTAAGTTTTAAGTTTTTTGGGGGGAGGGAGAGCTGAAAATTAAAGATACCATAAGTGAAACACATGGAAGCAAAAAAATAAATACCCTTAAAATACCGAAATTCTTAGGAATTTCGGGACTCTATTTGCTATTAGCAATAGTAGCCATTACTATGCTTTTTCCGTTTTTCTGGGTGGTTTCAACTTCATTGAAATTCGATGCAGAGATATTTTCTTGGCCTCCTGTATGGATACCAAGCTCGTTAACTTTACAACAATATGTTACATGTTTACAGACGGCTAATTTTACTCTTTATCTTTTTAATAGCGCTTTTGTTACAATAATGAGAACTGTATTTACTGTCGCGGTGGCTTCGCTAGCAGGTTACGCCTTTGCTAGACTTCATTTCCGGGGGCGAGACTTACTATTTTTGGCCGTTTTAGCTACTTTAATGATCCCTTTTCAAGCAGTTTTAATTCCTCTATTTTTACTCGTAAAATGGATACCGTTAGCAGGAGGAAATGACCTTTTCGGTAGGGGAGGAATCGGTTGGATCGATAGTTATTGGGGGCTTATTGTGCCAGGGGTAGCCAACGCCTTTGATATTTTTCTTTTCAGGCAATTTTTCATAACGGTACCACAAGAACTAGAGGATGCAGCAAGAATAGATGGAGCCTCAGACTTTGGTATCTTTTGGAGAATAATGTTGCCTTTATCAGCTGCTCCTACCGTAGTTGTAATAATTTTTACTTTCCAATCATGTTGGAATGAGTTCTTATGGCCTCTTGTAGTAATCCAAAGCAGTAAAATGAGAACTGTCCAACTGGGTCTTGCCCAATTCGCACAACAGCGCCTAGTCGACTGGGGTCCACTTATGGCAGGAGCGGTAGTTGCAAGTCTTCCAGTAATTCTCATTTTTCTGATAATGCAGAGACATTTCATTCAGGCGGTTAGCACTACGGGGATAAAGGCATAATTTTAGGAAAGAATTAAGATTTTAAGGCAAGGAAGGAGAGGTAATATGGCAAAATTAGCAATTAAAGGTGGAAGGCCGGTAATTTCAAATGGGTTAAAGATTGAGTGGCCAATTTTTGATGAAGCTGATGAGAAAGCATTAATCGGGGTATTGAAAAACGGTCACTGGTGCAGCTGTGGCTATCTTTTTAAAAATGCTCAACTCGAATCTAAGGTAGCTAAGTTTGAGAGAGAATTTGCTAAGTGGAATGGGGCAAATTATGCAATAGCCACTAATAGTGGCACTTCTGCCCTGGTACTTGCCCTAAAGGCAGGAGGGATAGAGGCAGGTGATGAGGTAATTGTTCCCGCAGTTACCTATGTTTCCTCAGGCACCGCGGTAATACTGGCCAATGCCATCCCTATATTCGTTGACATTGATCCCGGGACTTATCAAATATCACCTCAAGCAGTGGAAGAGGCCATTACCAATAAAACTAAAGCCCTAATGCCCGTCCACTACGGAGGCTACCCAGCAAATATGGACCGAATCATGGAGATTGCCAGAAAAGATGATCTTTTAGTCATAGAAGACGCTGCCGAGGCCCATGGCTCAGAGTGGAGAGGCAAGAAAGTGGGGTCTATAGGTAATATGGGCTGCTTTAGTTTTCAGATGGGCAAGCCCTTGACCTGCGGAGAGGGAGGGATTGTCCTCACCAATAACCAGGACTTAGCAGTTAAGTGTTATTCTTACGGTGACTTGGGCAGGATGCCTATAGAAAAGGGGGGAACAAAATACGATACTTATATTTCTGCGGGAAATTATCGAATGTCAGAGTTTTTAGGAGCTCTCTTATCAGTTCAGCTTTCTCGTCTTGATGAGCAGACACAGATGAGATACGAAAATGGTGAGTATTTTGCTAGGGAACTGGAAAAAATCGAAGGGATATCGGCTTTGAAAAGAGATCCACGAGTAACCAAAAGAGGCTATTACTTTTATTTTTTAAGATATGATCCTTCCAGATGGGATAATATCTCCCGGGATAAATTTATGAAAGCTCTATCAGCAGAAGGAGTACCCTGTAGCACCGCTCATAATGACCCTATGTATAAAAACATCGTCTTTTACAAAAATGCTTTTGGAAGGACGGGCTGTCCTGCTAGTTGTCCTTTTTATGGGAAGAAGGTTGATTACTCTAAATTTTATTGTCCTGAAACTGAGCGGATTTATAAATCAGAGGTAGTTGCTCTGGGTAAGGACTTTCTTATGGAAAGGGAGAATGTAGATAAGATACTGGAAGTAATTTGTAAGATCAGGGAAAATATTGGGGAGCTAAAATAAAAAGCAAAGATGTCTCAGAAGGAGTCGAAAAATATGTCTACTTTAAAGGTATTGATGTTAACTCACTCAGCAGGATTTAAGCATGATTGCCTTCCTGTTGCAGAAAAAAGTATCAGGGAATTGGGCAAGAAATCTGGAGTTTATGAGGCAACAGTGATAGAGGATTGTTCCATAGTTAATGCAGATAATCTTAAAAGGTATGATGTGTTGATTTTTTGTACCACAGGTGAGCTGCCAATGTCTGAGGAGCAAAAATTTGCCTTTATCGATTTTGTGAAATCTGGCAAAGGGTTTGTGGGTATCCATAACGCCACGGATACATTTTACAAATTTCCCCAATATGGTGAGATGCTTGGCGGTTATTTCAGCGGACATCCTTGGACTCAAAAAGTAGTTGTCCGAGTAGAGGATAAAAATCATCCCTCAACCAAACATTTAAAACCGTCTTTTGAAGTATTTGATGAGATCTATACATTTAAGAATTGGTCGCGCAAGAGGACCCATGTGTTGATTAGTCTGGATAACAGCTCTGTTGACTTGAGTAAAGGGAATCGA
>JAUWRC010000095.1 GCA_030610745.1 Clostridia bacterium | reverse complement strand
TTGTGTATTTTGCCCCAGTGGTTACCCCTCCTGTAGCTATAGGGATGATCTGGGGATATTTATATAGGCCTACCGATGGTTTAATCAACACGGTCTTAAGATGGTTTCATTTGCCGGGACAGCAGTGGTTAAGCAGTCCTGCTCAAGCCCTTCCTTCAATTATGATTACGGGCATCTGGGCAGGTGTAGGATTTACTATGCTTATATTTATAGCCGGGCTTAAAGGCATCCCCGAGATGTATTATGACGCAGCCAGGATTGATGGGGCAAATTTCTGGCAGGCATTCTGGCATATAACCCTTCCTTTGCTTAAGCCCACTATTCTCTTCGTTTTGGTCACGGGGATGATTGGAGCCTGGCAGGTATTTGACCTTGTCTTTATGATGTCAAGCGGGGGAATAGATACAGGAGTTGTGCCATTTGAAAGTGTAGGAGTGGTAGCTCTTCACATGTATCAAACTGCTTTTCGATATATGCGCATGGGTAGAGCATCGGCTATGGCATTTATTCTTTTTTTAGTGGTGTTGGCTTTTACCTTAATAGAACTACGGGTTTTACGTCGGGGAGGGGTAGAATCATATTAAAAGGATAACTAAATGAAGCAAAAAGAGATAGTTAAGATGATTATAAAGTATGGAATATTTATAGCTGGAGGAATCTGCATGTTCTTTCCCTTTCTCTGGCTAATTTTGGCTTCTCTCCAGAGCGAAAGGGAAATTATGCTCAGGCCAATGGTATTCATCCCTGAAGTTTTCCAATGGCAAAATTATGTGGTCTTGTTTAAAAAATACCCTCTGGATAAATATTATTTTAACAGCTTCCTTGTTAACTCTTCCATTACAGGGGTAGTACTGCTTACCAGTTCCCTAGCTGGTTACTCCCTGGGTAAGCTTAGTTTTCCAGGCCGTGAACTTATCTTTAAGGGTATTCTTGCCACAATGATGTTCCCTGTATTTCTATTTCTCATTCCTGTGTATTATTTATTAAAACGAGTGCCTTTCGTGGGAGGAAATGATATTTGGGGTTTAGGAGGGGTAGGATTTCTTCATTCCTATCCTGCTTTAATTCTCCCCTTCATTGTTAATGCCTGGGGTATTTTTTTAATGCGCCAGTTTATTATAGGTATACCCAATGAATTGCTTGATGCCGCCCGAATAGACGGCTGTTCCGAGTTTAGAATTTATGCGAATATTATTCTCCCTCTTACTAAGCCAGCTTTGGCTACTCTGGGAATATTTATCTTTATCCAACAGTGGAATAGTTTTCTCTGGCCATTGATAATAACTACTTCTGCTCCTAAAATAATGACTCTACCGGTGGGGTTACAACTACTTAGGGTGGCTTTTGCTTCAGCCAGAAACCAACATTACTTTCTGGCTGGCCTTGTTGTGGGAATAGTGCCTATGGTTATACTCTTTCTTGTTCTGCAGAGGCATTATATTAAGGGAATTGTTATGACTGGCCTGAAGGGATGATTTGAGAAAATAGATTAAGAGGAGACTCAAGAATGGATTTTTCCATCAGAAGTTATAAAATAGGAGATGAGGAAGAGGTTGTCGAGTTGTGGAATCAGTGTCTTCCCTGTGATAGAATTATCCCTTGGATATTCGAGGAAAAAATTCTACTTGATCCCAATTTTGATTTAAATGGCTGCAGAATAGCTGAAAAAGAGGGAAAAATAATTGGCTTTATTTATGCTTTAGTAAGAAAGACACCTCTGCCCTGGGGGTTTAACTCTTTTTTGCTTGAGGAAGAAAAAAGAGGAATAGGATACATAGTAGCTTTATTTGTTCACCAGGAATACCGAAGAAAGGGAGTGGGAAATGCCTTGCTCAAAGAGGCGCTCAATTTTTTCCAGAGTAAAAAAAGAAAGAAAGTGGTTCTCTTTTCTTACGATCCAAACTACTTACTGGCTGGACTGGATACTCAATCCTATCCTGGAGCCTTGGAGTTTTTTAAAAAATACGGCTTTACTATACAGGGAGAGTCAGCAGGAATGGGAAGAGATCTATATAAATTAAAAATACCCGAGGAAATTGAGGAAATGGAAAAAAGATTAAAAAATGAGGGAATCATTGCCCGGTATTTTGACTCGAAATATATATTGCCCACCATATCCTTTTTTTTAGAAAATTTTCCTCATTGGTTGCATAATTTTGTGGAAAAATTGGAACGTGGACATGATTTGGATGAGATGGTGATAGTTTTAAAAGAGAATAGAGAAGTAATTGGTTACTGTCAACATCGTTTCGGTCATCACCTGGAAAGGGTTGGGCCATTTGGCGTCAACGAAAAGTTTAGAGGAAGAAGGATAGGTTCGATCATGCTTTCTAGGCTGCTGAGTCGAATGGCTGAAAAAGGATACAAGTTTGCCTGGTTTACCTCAACCGATAGAGCAAAGACCTACTATGCTCGGATGGGCTTTAAAGTAATGAGAAAACAGGTTCATATGACAAAAAATTTAGGAGGGAATTCCTATGAAGAAAAATGAGCTTCACATTATGGCCATAGGAGCACATGCAGGAGATATGGAGCTTACAGCGGGAGGGATAATGGCTAAGTATGCCCAGGAGGGAGGAAGGATAACTTTTGTCCACTTAACACCAGGAGAAAAGGGACATCCAAAGCTATCTTCTCAGAAATACGCAGAACAGAAGATAAAAGAGGGTAAGCAGGCAGCAAAGATATTGAATGCTGAGGTTCGATTTTTGCCTTATGAAGATGGGGAACTTCTGGTGAGCGAAGAAGTTAAGTATGCTATTTGTGATATAATCAGGGAGTTAAAACCAGATATTATACTGACTCATTGGAAGGGAAGTATCCATAAAGACCATATTGATACTTATTATAATGTTATAGATGGGATTTTCTATGCTGGGCTACCTGCGATTAAACGCAAATTTCCTGCTCATTATATCAGAGGTCTGTATTTTCCTGAAAATTGGGAGGATCCGCAAGATTACAAGCCGACTTTATACCTGGACATAACCAAAAGTTACCAAACTTGGATTGAGGCTATTAGCCAATATGCCTTTGCCAGAGGTGAGGTGTCAGGGTTTCTTTACATAGAATATTATAAATCCCTGGCTGTGGTTAGAGGAGTAGAATTGGGTTTTAAGTATGCTGAGGCTTTCATGATACCCGAGATGGCGAGAAAGCGCAGATTACAATTTTTCCCTACCGAAGACATTGGTTGATGTTTTAGCCATCTTCCCTGCACATTTTTAAATTTTTTAGCTTCAGAAAAAAGTTAATAATACAAGGGGACAGAATAGATGCGGTATGTTTTAGGAGTAGATGGCGGAGGGACAATTACTAAGTGCCTAATAGCTGATGACAAAGGAAATCTTCTTGGTCAGGGAATAGGCGGACCTTCCAACTATCAAGTGGTTGGGGTGAGAAAAGCAATCGATGCGGTAGAGATGTCCATAAAGGAAGTTATTAGAATAGCCTGTATCAGAAAAGCTAAATTTGAGGTTATATGCTTGGGTTTAGCGGGAATTGGTAGGTCGATAGATTATGAAGTTGTAGGCAAGGCCTTGAAGAGGTTGAATTTAGCTCAGAAGATAATACTACAACACGATGCCTTCATCGCTTTAGCTGGGGCCACTATCTGCCAGTCAGGCGTGGTGATTATTGCTGGCACGGGAGCCACCGCTTTTGGAATAAATGAGGAAGGGCGGAGAGCTCGAGCCAATGGATGGGGTTTTATTTTAGGGGATGAAGGCAGTGGTTATGATATTGGACAGAAGGCGCTTCGTGCTGTGACGAGAGCTTACGATGGTCGAGGTGAAGCTACTCTTCTTACTTCCAGGCTAATACAATACCTTAAGTTGAAATCTCTACTCGATATAGTTCAAAGGGTATACAGGGATAAACTCTCAAGAAGGAAGATCGCTGCCTTAACTCCTTTAGTAGTTGAGGCAGCAAAGAAAGGGGATCGAGTAGCTATTCTTATACTAAAGGAAGCTGGAGAAGAATTAGCTACATCTGTTGTTGCAGTGATTAAGAATCTAAAGACGGAAAAGGAGAAGTTTGAGATAGCCATAACAGGAGGAGTTTTTAAGGCAAGAGAGCTTATTTTACCATACTTCAAGGGGAGGGTGAAGGAAGTGGCTCCAAAGACGAAATTCATTGAACCCCGTTTTGAGCCGGCCATAGGAGCTATCTTTTTAGGATTGCGAGAAATAGGGGTAGAAATCAATGATAAAATATTGAAAAGGGTGAATGATTCGTATGCAAGGCTTGGGGAGATAAAAGGGAATGTTAAAAAATGACTGAGACCGCTTGCCAGGCTGTAAGCTTATCTTATCAGGAAAAAAGGATGATAGCATGGGTTTCAAAGTAAAATTAGGGAATGAAGTTTTACTGGAGGAGAATATAGCCTTAATTAAAGGTAAAAGAGTAGGCTTGGTGACTAATCAGACCGGTTTAACAGGTGGTTTATCAAGCCTGGCGGATGTTCTACTTTCTCATTCTGAAGTTAATTTGGTGGCTTTATTTGGTCCTGAGCATGGATATAGAGGCGATGCTCAGGCCGGAATTGAAGTAGAATCTTATATAGACAAAAAGACCAATTTACCTGTTTATAGTCTGTATGGCGATACTAAAAGTCCCACCTCAGCGATGTTGAAGGATGTTGAAATAATTTTGTTCGATATTCAGGATATTGGAGTGCGTTATTTTACCTATATTTACACTATGGCCTATCTTCTTGAATCTGTCGGTAAGGTTGGTTTGCCTTTTGTTGTTCTTGATAGGCCTAACCCTTTGGGTGGGATTAAAGTGGAGGGAAATATTGTAGAAGAAGATTTTAAATCTTTTGTAGGAAATTATGCTCTTGCCATAAGGCATGGTATGACTATGGGTGAGCTGGCTACTTATTTTAATGAGGAATTTAGAATGGGGGTGGATCTTAAAGTAATAAAAATGAAGAACTGGCAAAGAAAGATATATTATGATGAGACTTCTTTGATTTGGGTTTCCCCCTCACCAAATATACTGACGTTAGATACAGCTTTTGTTTATCCCGGGACATGTCTTATAGAGGGAACAAATATATCCGAAGGCAGAGGGACAGTTAAGCCATTTGAAATGATTGGAGCAGCATGGATTGATGCAATAGAGTTATCCCGGGAGCTAAATTCAAGGAAACTGCCTGGTGTTTTATTCAGGCCTGTCTATTTTTCTCCTTTAATGAGTAAATATAAAGATAAGAAATGTGAAGGAGTGCAGTTTCATACTACAGACAGAGAAGCTTTTTTACCTGTTTTGTCTGGACTTACTTTGTTGGAGGTAATTATCGAGTTATATCCTGGTAGTTTTGAGTGGAGAGAGCCGTCCTCTTCTGAACATCATTTTTTCTTTGATCTGCTCTGCGGCACAGATAAAATTAGGAAAGGTTTAATGAAGGGGGGAAAGGCAGAGGATATTGTTAAAAGTTGGAAAGATGAATTATTGAATTTCAAGGGAAAAAGAGAAAGGTATTTATTATATTAAATTAAATAGTCGAGGTTTTTATGATTAAGCCTGATCAAAATAAAAAAAGAATTTTTCAGGAGTTAGCCAGCCTGGTAACTGAGCAAAGAAATACTAATACAATGGATATCGATACCAAATCTACCGAAGAGATAATTAAACTCATCAGTGAAGAGGATAAAAAAGTAGCCTCCGCAGTAGAGAAAGAGATTCCCCATATCGCCAAGGCAGTGGAACTGATTGTGGAGTCCTTTAAAAAAGGGGGGAGGCTTTTCTATATAGGAGCGGGAACAAGCGGTCGACTGGGGGTGCTTGACGCAGCTGAATGCCCACCCACTTTTGG
>JAUWRC010000092.1 GCA_030610745.1 Clostridia bacterium | reverse complement strand
GGTAAAAGCATTGATGTATGAAAATCAAGCAAGACTATTCAAGATAAAATAGATAAAATAGGGACAAAAATCAAAATACTCTTTTTCGGTTACCTCCAATTAAATGACTTGAAGGTAGCCAGATACTAATTAAAAAATGGTCGCTGTCCCTATTTTATAAGAAGGGAGAGTTTAAGATGAGAAAGTGTGACCTAGGACTCATAGGTTTAGCGGTGATGGGTAAGAATTTAGTCCTCAATATAGAAAGGCACCGGTATTCAGTAGCAGTTTTTAATAGAACCGTGGAAAGAGTGGATGAATTTCTAACCGAAGAGGCCAGGGGAAAAAATATAGTAGGAACTCACACTATAGAGGAATTAGTTGATGCCCTGGAGACCCCCAGGAAAATAATACTAATGGTCAAAGCGGGTAAGCCGGTAGATGACTTTATTGATAAACTTCTGCCCTATCTAAAAGGCGGTGATTTAATTATTGATGCAGGTAATTCATTTTTCAAAGATACTATACGGCGCAGTAGATATCTTGCTGAAAAGAGTGTTCTCTATATCGGTACCGGAGTCAGCGGAGGTGAAGAAGGAGCCTTAAAGGGTCCTTCTATTATGCTAGGCGGTCAACTGGGGGCTTACAAGTTAGTAGAACCAATCTTTTCCAGGATAGCTGCCCAGGTTGATGGTGTTCCCTGCTCTGCTTATATTGGCTCTGACGGTGCTGGCCACTATGTCAAAATGATTCATAATGGTATTGAGTACGGTGATATACAGCTTATTTCTGAGGCATATAGTTTGATGAGGAATGTTTTAGGAATGGGTGCTAAAGAGCTAGGAGGAACTTTTGCCCGGTGGAATCAAGGTAAACTAAATTCATATTTGATTGAAATTACTGCTGACATCTTCACTAAAATAGATGCTACAGGGAATCCTTTAGTGGAAATGGTTCTTGATGAAGCAGCTCAAAAAGGTACTGGTAAATGGGCCAGCCAATCAGCACTGGATTTAGGAGTACCTGCATCAACTATTGCTGAAGCTGTATTTGCCCGATGTATTTCAGCCATCAAGGGAGAGCGAGTCGGGGCAGCGAAAGTGATTAAGGGTCCCCATGAAAAATACCAGGGTAATAAAGAGGATTTGCTGGAAGCGATTAAACAGGCTCTATATGCAGCCAAAATCTGCTCTTATGCTCAGGGTTTTTCTCTAATGAGGGAAGCGGCCAGGGAATATAGCTGGCATCTTGACCTGGGCAGGATTAGTATGATCTGGAGAGGCGGCTGTATCATTCGGGCTAAATTCCTTCACAAGATTAATGAGGCTTTCCAGCGAGAGCCGAACTTATCTAATCTATTATTAGACCCTTACTTTAAAGAAGTGGTTGAAAAAGCTCAGGATAAGTGGCGCAAAGTTGTCATTGTAGCAACCGAGCTGGGTATACCTGTACCTGGTTTTACCTCAGCTCTGACTTACTTTGACAGTTATAGAACTGCCCGGCTGCCAGCCAATCTTATTCAAGCACAAAGAGATTATTTTGGAGCGCATACTTATCGAAGAATAGACAAAGAAGGCATATTTCATACCGAATGGATGGTTAAAGATCGTCCAGAGATAAGAATGGATTAACTGTTCACCGCAAAGATAGCAGAGTACGCAGAGATGAATTAAAAATTTTTCTGATTCTCAGCGTTCTCTGCGTGCTCTGCGGTAAAATATGAATAATAAACAAGAGGAGCAAAAGAATGACTGAATTACGCATTAGATCCAGCCAAGATTGCAAGTATGCAGCAGTCTCATTGGGAGAGGTTATGGTTAGATTGAACCCCAATGAGGGAAGAGTGAGAACAGCAAGAACTTTTACTGCTTCAGAAGGGGGTGGAGAATATAATGTAACCCGAGCTCTTAAAAAGGTATTTGGGCTAAATACGGCTGTAGTAACAGCACTTCCTGATTGTGAAACAGGGCATTTATGTGAGGATTTAATGATGCAAGGTGGTCTTGATTTGGGTTATGTAGTGTGGGCTCCTTTTGATGGCGTGGGAAGGAAAGCCCATCTGGGATTAAACTGGACAGAAAAAGGCTATGGGGTAAGGGGTGCTAAGACAGAATATGACCGGGGCCATACTCCAGCTTCCCAATTAAAAAGAGGAGATATTGACTGGGATAAAATATTCAAAGAAAAAGGAGCTCAATGGTTTCATACTGGTGGTATTTATGCCGCTCTTTCGGGGACAACACTCCAGGTGATCATTGAGGCTATGCAAGCTGCTAAGAAGGCAGGTACCATAATTTCCTATGACCTTAATTATCGAGCCTCGCTCTGGAAAGCCATAGGAGGGCAGAAAAGAGCAAGAGAAGTCAACCAGAGAATCGCTCCTTTGGTTGATGTGATGATGGGTAATGAAGAAGACTTCTCAGCGGCATTGGGCTATGAGGTAAAAGGAATGGATATCAGCAGGAAAATGGATATTACTCAAACACAAGGTTTTCGAGAAATGGCCAAAGAGGTAACAAGAAAGTATCCTAACTTCAAAGCTGTGGTAACTTCTTTAAGAAACGCAAAAACTGCTTTAATAAATGATTGGGGAGGCATCGTTTATATGGGGAGAGAATTCTATGAGGCAACCCCAAGGAGAGATTTGGAAGTTTATGACCGTGTAGGTATGGGGGATAGTTTTGCCTCAGGGTTTATCTATGCTATTCTGAGCGGTAAGGATCCTCAAGAGGCTGTTGAGTTTGCAGCCGCCCATGGTGCTCTGGCAGGAACTACTCCTGGTGATACCAGTATGGCTACCCTCCCTGAAGTAATCAGGGAGATAGAACGAGCTCAAAAAGGAGGGGTGGCCAGAGCTGCCCGTTGAATCGAAATTCGTCGCTCGTTGCTTGAAAAAAAGAAAAGAGAATAACGAAGTAAGATGTACGAAAATAAATCGGATAAACCGAGGGCTACTTACCGCTTACAACTTACAACTGGAAAGGGGAAATTATGCTAGAGGGAATCAATCATTTAGCTAAAATTATACAAAGGGAAGGAATTTTTAACTCTTCTGAAATAACAGATGTTCAAAGAAAAGCAGTTAAAGAAAAAGTTTCCTCGCTGTATCTAAATTTTTATCTTTATCATAATTCCCTGGACATCTGGCAAGGAAAGGTTTATTTCCTCATAGAGAGAGAAAAGGAAAAAAAGCTGGTTTCTCTTATCTCTTTAGAAAAGGCTTCATCTGTGCACCCTATTAGAGATTTTACCCCTAACAGGATAAAGCTCCGTCCAAATTCTCTAACGGGGTTTACTCTCAGAAAAGATAGTGATGATGGATTTGTAGCTGATAAAATCTTAAATTTAGATGGTTTTAGGGTCAAAATTTGTTCTCTGAGGCATGAAAATGCTCTGGTTATGAGGGAAATTTTTAGCTATACAGCGCCCACTGTTTTAGGTACTGAGCCTGCTTTCGGTACCGGAGATAGAATAGGGGGAAAGGTGAGTGCTACCCCAGGCCATATCAGGGCGCTCAAGGATTATAATGTGGCTGCATTTTTTGCTCAACAGTCGGTTAGAGAAAATGCTCGAACGAAAAGAACATTTCACCAGGTTCTTGACGATGTTACATGGGGAGTTTTTCAAGAGGGATACAAAGGCAGGTGGGGTGCAGATGCTGCCCACTTAATGGATTTAGCCAGCATAGCTCCGGCTGTGGATGCGGGATTTACTATGTTTACCATTGATCCCTCTAGCTATATCAATGATGCTGCCCTCAATATGGAAAAAGAAAAGCTAAAAAGAGAATGGGAAAAGTTATTCAGGACAGGGAAAGAAGCTGAGGATTTTCTTAAAAAATATCTTTCCCTCAGAGAAGAATTAGTTGGTGAAACCCGTAGGTTGCAGATTAGGTATGACCAGGAACAGATAATGCGGATTGCCGTAGAGTACCTAGAGGCAATAAGGTTTACCATTGATGCTTATCGTATTATTGCCCAACATAAAGGTAGTGATAATTTTGATTTTGAAATGTCCGTTGACGAAACTAGCATCCCCACAACTCCCCTCGCTCATTATTTAATTGCTAGAGAATTAAATGAGGCGAAAGTGAAATTGACCAGTCTGGCGCCAAGATTTGATGCGGGTTTTGAAAAAGCCGTAGATATTAGAACCAATGATGGAAAAAAGCCTTCGCTTAATCATCTAAAAAAATTCGAAGAGAGCGTTAGAGACCATGCTTTGATTGCCAGAAAAATAGGTCTCTATAAATTATCTATTCATTCAGGCAGCGACAAGTTTACCGCTTATCCCATAATCAGTAAATACACAAAAGGAATGTTTCATGTGAAAACTGCTGGAACAAGCTATCTTGAAGCAGTTAAGGTTGTAGCCAGGCATAATCCTTCCCTTTTCAAGGAGATGCATCAATGTGCTTTGGAGACATTTGAGGAAAATCGTCACACTTACCATCTAACAACTAATCTGGCCAATGTTCCCCAGGTGGAAAAGCTGAGTCAAAGAGAAATAGTTGAAGGACTGACAACAAATGATGATTGGAGACAGGTCATTCATGTAGCTTATGGTGTTTTACTGGATAAATTTGGAAAAAGGATGATAGATGTCTTAAGGGAGAATGCAGAGGATTATTACGAGACACTGGCCGAACATATAAAAGAGCATCTGGAAACCTTTGGCTTGAAAAAGGAGAGGTAAAATGGATAGTGAAGAGTTAAAAGCAGCAATAGAGAAGTTGAAAAATTTTTCTCAAAAAAAGGAATTTCTTATGGCCATTGATTCCGATGGCTGTGTATTTGATTCAATGAATCCCAAACAAAGCATAGCTTTCCATCCAAAGATTATGGAATTTTATGAGCTCTGGGGTATTGAATCCTATCTTCGTGAAGTGGCTGAGTTTGTTAATCTTTTCTCAAGGACACGAGGATGCAATCGATTTATTGCCTTGCAGCATATTTATCGTTTCTTAAGGGGAAGACCGGAGGCAAGAGAAGTAATGATAGAGCAAGGAATCAGGCTTCCAGAAACAACTGCACTAGATGCCTATGTTGAGGCATATAAGGATATATCCTTAGGTAATCCCACTCTGGAAGAATATGTCCAAAAAAAAGCGAAAAGCTCTTTGGAGAGTTCTTTATCCAAACTCCTGGCCTGGAGTAAAGCAGTAAACCTGGCGATAGCTAATAAGATTAAGAATATTCCTCCCTTTGACTATATAAGGGAAAGTCTTTCATTAGCCTCCCAAAATGCTGATCTTGTGGTGGTTTCTCAAACACCTTATGAGGCTCTGGATAGAGAGTGGAGGCAGCACAATCTAGACGGTTATGTAGCCGCTATTGCTGGACAGGAAATGGGTAAGAAAGAAGAGCATATTAGAATAGCTGCTCAGAAGAGATACCCTTCCGATAAAATATTAATGATAGGCGATGCCCCGGGAGACAAAAAAGCAGCCGATGCCAATGGCGCGCTTTTTTATCCTATCATCCCTGGCAGGGAAACTGAATCATGGAAAAAATTGGCAAAAGAAGCACTGCTTAAATTTTTTGGAGGAACTTTTGTCGGTGACTATCAAGAGGCAATTATAGCGGAATTTGATCAAGCTCTTCCTTCCAGACCGCCCTGGCAAGAGCCAGGTTATAGCCACCAGGTATCCTACAAGGAAAGACAGCCATTAAGAAAGGCTATGTATGAAAGATTTGATCCTCAAGGAAGACTTCTAACTATGGAAGAAGGTTAATCAAATGAGTCTACCACTTTTAACCAGAAAACCGCCCCATTTAAAGGTTAAAATACTGGCCATTGGTGCCGGGGGATTGCAGAGAGCTTTGACTCATGAGTATATCCATGATTTAATTAAGATGGGCAGGTATAAAGGGGGAATCTTTGTTGGCCAGCCAATATACAGCTCACAGTTAGGGTGGGTGAGAGCTGAAACATTCAATGAGCAAGGTGGATTATATCATGTGGTTATATTTGATGCGGAGGGGGCAAAAAACATAAAATTAATAGAAAGT
>JAUWRC010000120.1 GCA_030610745.1 Clostridia bacterium | reverse complement strand
AGTCGCAAGAGCTAAGGGATCCTTCTGCCCCTCTCCAACCCACTCTTTTGCTCTCTTAAGTGCTTTATAAAGCACAGCAGCTGCTTTTCTCTCTTTTTTATTAAGATAAGAGTTTCGAGAACTCAGAGCCAATCCATCTTTTTCTCTTATGGTAGGAAGAGCAATAACCCGAGTATCAAGATTAAGGTCTTTTACTAATTTCTTCACCACCAAAGCCTGCTGATAATCCTTCTCCCCGAAATAACTATAATCAGGATTAATTATGTTAAAAAGTTTAACCAGGATAGTAGCGACGCCTTTAAAATGGCCAGGGCGTGAGGCTCCTTCTAAAATAGAAGATAAGCTTCCCTCTATCTCAACAAAAGTGGAATAACCTTGAGGATACATCTCTTCTCCAGATGGAGCAAATATCACACCTACACCCTCTTTTTCACTTAACCTCATATCACCTGACAAATCACGGGGATACCTCTGATAGTCCTCTTTCTTGCCAAACTGGGCAGGATTAACAAATATGCTTACCACTACTTCCTCGCACTCTTGACGAGCTTTCCTGATCAAGCTCAAGTGGCCCTCATGAAGGGAGCCCATGGTAGGAACAAAACCAATAATCCGAGTACCCTTTATTTTTTTACTATAATCCCTCATCTGGCTAATTTCTTTTATTAATCTCATACTACTACCTTCTTCAAAATCTCCTCAAAACCAGGAAAAGAAGTTTCGATGCACTCCATATCCAATATTTTACTCTTTCCCCGAGCACATAAGCTGGCTATAGCTAAAGCCATAGCAATTCGGTGATCTTTGTAGCTATTACATTCGGCGCCTCTTAGCTCTTTCACTCCCTCAATGACCATGCCATCTTCTTTCTCTTTAATCTGAGCACCCATTTTTCGCAGCTCCACACTCATCGCTTTGATACGGTCCGTCTCTTTGACCCTGAGCTCTCGAGCATCCTTAATTAGCGTCTGTCCCTTAGCGAAACAACCAACCACAACCAACATAGGGATCTCATCAATGAGACGGGGAATGAGATCTCCTTCAATAAGAGTTCCCTTCAAATCACCCCTTCCTCGTACCTCTATATCGCCTATTTCTTCTCCACACTTTTTTCTCAAATTGAGAATCTTAATATGGGCTCCCATCCCGAGAAGAACATCAATGAATCCTCGCCGAGTAGGGTTGAGTCCCACATTCAAAACTTTGAGCCTTGAGCCTTTGAGAATAGCTGCTCCTCCAATGAAAAATGCAGCCGCAGAAATATCACCCGGAACCCGGAGCTCTCCACCACTCAATGAAGCCCCACCTTTAACCCTTACTTTTAAATTATTTACCTCAATATCTGCTCCTAAAAACTTAAGCATCCGCTCTGTATGATCGCGGGAGCGATATTTCTCAGTTACTGAAGTATTCCCTTTAGCATAAAGTCCAGCTAAAAATAGACAAGTTTTGACCTGAGCAGAAGGAATGGGAGAAGAATAATCTATTCCCTGAAGATGCCTTCCTATAATACTTAAAGGAGGAAAGCGGCCTTTTTCCCGAGCAAAAATTTGCGCTCCCATTTTCCTTAATGGTTCGATCACCCTTCCCATAGGTCTTTTTCTCAAAGAAGAATCTCCGGTAAGAACGCTGTAGAAGTTTTGAGCAGAAAGAAGGCCAGTTAGAAGTCGCATAGTAGTGCCTGAATTCTCACAGTCGAGGACATCTCGTGGCTCCTTAAGCCCGGTGGGTCCTTTTCCATAAATGATTAAATCATCTCCTTTTCCCTCTGTCTCCACGCCCATCATCTTTAGAATTTTCAAAGTAGCTAAACAATCTTTGCCTCTCTGTATTCCCCTAATAATAGATGTTCCCTCCGCAATAGAGGCAAGAATGATGGCTCGATGAGAGATAGATTTATCTCCGGGAACAGAGACCTCACCTTGTAAACGCCTTGCCGGGACTATAGACAAGACGTCGTTTATTGTTTGTAGTTTATTATTCATCGGCTTATTCTAAACTAAAAGCTAAAAGTGCAAAACTAAAAACCATAATTCAAAATTCAAAACTTTGGAGGAACTTAGTTAAGATTCCTTTCCTTTTAAATTTTACGCTATGGTTTTGCGTTTTTCGCTTTTCGTTTTACGCTTATAACTTATCGCTTATCCCTTTAACTAATTATTCCCCCTTAGGATACGAACCTAATATTTTTAAAAAGAAACATTTCTCCTCAAGCTCAGCTAGAGCCTTTCTCTCATTCTCATCATCTTTATGACCAAGAAAATCAAGGAAAAAGACATATTCCCAGGCTTTCTTTCTTGTTGGCCGAGATTCTATCTTGGTAAGATTAATTTTGTGGGTACGAAAAGGAGAAAGCATATCGTAAAGTGCTCCCACCCTATCCTTAATGGAAAAAAGAATAGAGGTTTTATCCTGTCCGCTTCTTTCTGAATATCCCCTCCCAATAACCAAAAATCTAGTATAGTTACCGGATAGATCTTCGATATGAGGAGCTATAGTCTTTAAACCGTAAAGAGAGGCTGCCGCCTCAGAAGCAATAGCCCCTGCTTGGGCTTCCTTAGCTGCCAGTTGTGCTGCTTCGGCATTACTTTGTGTCTCAAGCAGTCTTACCTGGGGTAGATTTTCTTCCAGCCAACCTCTACATTGAGCAAAAGATTGTGGGTGGGAATAGACCTTCTTTATTTCTTTCAAACTCCCCTTGCTCAGGAGGTGATGAGAAATTTCCAGAACCATCTCAGCACATATTTTCAGATCCGAGTCAACAAACATATCCAGAGTATAATTAACTACCCCTTCTGTAGAATTCTCCACGGGCACAACTCCGAAATCAGCCTGTTTCTTTTCTACTACAGCAAATACCTCTCTAATACTCTTTGCCGGAACTAAATCCGCTTTTTTGCTGAAGTGCTCAATAGCTACCAGATGTGTAAAAGTAGCGGGGGGACCAAGGTAAACTACCTTCAACTTCTTTTCTAAAGATAAAGATGTTCTTAAGATAAGCTGGATAATTTCTGACAAAGTTTCCCTGGATAAAGGACCTTTGTTTTCCTTAATTAATCTTTCCATAAGGTTTCTTTCTCTTCCTGGAGAATAGTAATCTACTTTGTCTCTTTTTTTGACTCTAGCAACCTCCAGGACTTTACTCGCCCTTTCATTTAATAGTTTAACCAACTTTGAGTCAATATCATCGATCTGACGGCGCAGTGAATTTAAATCCATTTTTACCTCTTTTTTAGGACATTCATAGCTGCTTCTAAGGCTAGAATGTATCCCTCTGGGCCGAATCCCGTAATCTGTCCAAGGCAGACTTCAGCTACTAAAGATTTCTGTCGAAAACTCTCTCTTTTATAGATATTTGACAGATGAACTTCTATCGCAGGCATCCCAACTGCCAGGATAGCATCTCTTATAGCAATGCTAGTATGAGTGTAAGCAGCGGGATTAATTATTAAAGCATCTGTCCAATTTCTAGCCTCACTAATAAAAGATACTATTTCTCCTTCGCTGTTTGATTGTTTAATCCTCACCTGACAGCCTAACTCTTTTGCTTTTTGTTTGACCATTTCATTAATCTTAGCCAGAGTAATTTCCCCATAAATATTCACTTCTCTGGTTCCTAACAAATCCAAATTTGGCCCATTGATAACTAAAATATGCTTCATTTTTGCATCTCCCATATTTCGTTGCTCGTCGCTCGTTGTTCGTATCTCGTTAGTTGATTAGTTCATTGGCTCATTGACTGATGTAAACAATCTCAGGAGAGAGTTCTGGGTCTCTTTTTGTCATTACGAGCGGAGCGAAGTAATCTCCTTTTCGAGAACTTGACACGCTTGAGATTGCTTCGTCGCTAACGCTCCTCGCAATGACATTCTTTGTTCCTGTCTGCCGTAGCCCAAGCAGGCGCTCGCAATGACAAATCACGAGAGACGGGTCACGGCTTTCTTTCCTTTCGGGACACGAGCGACGAGCGACGAGCGACGATTTTTTTCACTACCTCTTTACTGCTTAAGCTAGAGGTATCCACGCTAAAATCAGCTTTATCATAAAAAGGTTTACGTATTTTAAGGAGCTCTTTAATTCTCTTTTTCTGATCATCCACCTCTAGCAGGGGACGGTTCCTATTATTTGCTGTTCGCTGCAGGATTACCTCTGGGCTAGCAGAAAGACAAACAATAAAACCATTTTTTTTTAAAGCACTCACATTCTCTTCTCTTAATACCACCCCTCCACCGGCAGAAATCACATGGTTATCAAGAGAGGCAACTTCCTTGACTATTTGGGTCTCCACCTGGCGAAAGTATGACTCCCCTTTCTTTTGAAATATAGCCGAGATTTTAGTTCCTTCTCTTTTTTCGATGAGCTCATCTGTACTCAAATAACTCATCCCCAATCTTTTTGCCAGCTCCTTGCCTACAACGCTCTTGCCCGTTC
>JAUWRC010000070.1 GCA_030610745.1 Clostridia bacterium | reverse complement strand
CTGAAGGTCGGCATTGGCTACTGTAAGAGAATCTATTTGAGTCTGAAGGTCGGCATTGGCTACTGTAAGAGAATCTATTTGAGTCTGAAGGTCATCAGTTACTTTAAGAAATTCCTCGGTCAGAGCTTTGATATTTCCTTTAAGAGAATCAATTTCCTCTGTTGCCATGTCCCAAAGACTATCAAAGCTAGCTTTCATCTGCTCGATTGTAAGCATCTGACTAGCGGCTGCTGCCTCAATCGCTGCTAATTCGTCTGGATTTTTTTCTTGAGCCATAATTGGCACCTGAGCCAATAATACAGCCAGAACTACCAGTCCTCCCCACCACAATCTGCTGAGCATCCTTTTTCTTCGCATTTTCTGTAACTTCCTCCTTCCTTAATATTTCAAGAAATCTTAAATTCTACCTTTTCACCTCCTCTTTTTGCTACTTTTTTTTATCTCATCCTCAATATAGTACTTTTTGCCATTGAATTAAAAATATCTTAGCATGCCCTTCCATATCTGTCAAGGAAAAGCGGTTAAGACCGACTTATCTCCTCTGGACTGGTAATTCTGCCTTTAATAGCTGAAGCAGCAGCTACTGCTGGACTAGCCAGATATACCTTGCTTTTAGGATGTCCCATTCTCCCTATAAAATTACGATTAGTGGTAGCTACTGCTACTTCCCCTTCTCCAAGCACTCCCATATGTCCTCCCAAACAAGGCCCACAAGTAGGGGGACTAATTACTGCCCCTGCCTCCAGGAAAACTTGCAGTAATCCCTTCTTCAGAGCCTCTAAATAAATAAGAGGTGTAGCAGGAATAATTATTAACCTTACCTCGGAATGAACCTTTTTCCCCTTAAGAAGACCTGCCGCTATTCTTAAATCCTCAAAATGGCCATTGGTACAACAACCAATAACTACCTGATCAATATGTATCTCTCCTAATTCGGATATTCCTTTTGTATTGGAAGGAAGAGGAGGCAGAGCCACCTGGGGTTCGAGTCTGCTAACATCGTATTCTTTAATCTCCAGATATTCAGCTTCAGGCTCACTATGATAAAGAGAATATTCTCTTTTGCTCTTTCCCTGAACAAACTGGAGAGTAGTTTCATCCGGTTCTATAATACCATTTTTTGCTCCCGCTTCTATAGCCATATTACACATAGTAAACCTTCCAGCCATACTTAAGGTTGATATTACCTCACCACTAAACTCCATACTCTTATAAGAGGCTCCCTCTACTCCTATATCCCCAATAGTATAAAGAATAAGATCCTTAGCTGTAACCCACCTCTTGAGCTTACCCTTATAAATAAACTTAATGGTTGAAGGAACCTTAAGCCAGATCCTCCCGGTGATCATAGCTGCAGCTATATCTGTACTTCCTACTCCACTAGCAAAAGCTCCTAGAGCTCCTGCAGTACAGGTGTGAGAATCTGCCCCTATAATTAAATCTCCCGGAAGTACCAGTCCCTTCTCTGGAAGTAGAACATGTTCTATGCCTACTCTTCCTACCTCAAAATAATTTGTAATGGCTTGCTGGCGAGCAAATTCTTTTAAAAGAAGACACTGCTCTGCTGCCTTTATATCCTTATTAGGAGTAAAATGATCGGGCAGGAGAATCACCTTTTCTTGATTAAAGACTCTTTTTCCTCCCCACTCTCTAAATTTTTTTATAGCCAGAGGAGCGGTAATGTCGTTAGCAAACACCACATCTATATCAACTTCAATAAACTCTCCTCCCCTTACCCTGGCTCTTCCACAGTGACTGGCTAGAATTTTCTCCGTAATTGTCATAGACATGGCTAACCTCTTTTCAGCTGTAAGTTGTCAACCTACACCTACGCCCTAACGCCCTATCCTCCCTAATCTTAACTTAGTCCACTTTTAAAATTCACCTAACACCCTATCCTCCCCTGAATCTCTTTATGCTGAGTAGTATTCCTATTCCTGTAAAAAACATTAGTGTAGAACTCCCTCCATAGCTTATCAAAGGAAGAGGCATACCTGTAACAGGCATTATCCCTGCTACCATTCCTATATTAATAAAAACTTGCAAAAATAATAAAATGATTATTCCACTACTTAAGAGTCTGGCAAAACTGGCATTTTCTTGCCTGGCTATTCTCATTCCTCTAGTCATAATTACAAAATAGAGTCCCAAAAGCACCAAAACTCCTATAAACCCCCACTCTTCACCTAAACTGGCAAAGATAAAATCAGTAAAAGGCAGGGGTAGAAACCCTCGCTCTGTATGAAGGGCTCCACCTATACCTTTGCCTATTAATCTTCCTGACCCTAAGGCAATCTTAGATTGTAAAGCGCTCCACCCCGCACCTAAGGGATCTCTTCCCGGATTCAAAAAGGTGAGGATACGCATTTTCTGATAGGGATGAAGAAGAAAGTAGGAAAGAGGAAGAAATGATGAACCTATTCCTAAAATAACCAGGAATCTCTTAAAAGAGATACCAGCCAAAAATAACATCCCCAAACAAAGAGGAAGGAAGAGAAGGGCGCTTCCTAGATCCGGCTGCCCTGCAACGAGAATCAAGAAGACAAAGGTAAAGAAAAAAGAAAGGCCTACCTGCTTCCAACTTATACCTTCCCCACCTTCTCCACTAGCCAGGAGTCTGCTCAAAATAATAATAAGGCTGAGTTTGGCGAACTCGGAAGGCTGAAACCTAATAATTCCTATACTAAGCCACCTCTGCACCCCATGAGTACCCTCTCCTCTAATCAAGACCAAAAGAAGAAAAAGAAAAATAGCCCCATAAAAAAAATAGGCTCCTTTCTCCCAGAAACTAATTTTAAGCCAGGAAAATAAAAACATAAAGCCAATTCCCATTCCTACCCAGAGTATTTGACGGAAAAAATAATAGGTTTCTTCAGGAAAGGTAATCGTATATAAATGGAAGAGACTCCATCCGGATAGACCAATAATGGCTGATAAAAGAACCCAATCATATCTTCGAAAACTAATAGAGATTCGCATCTTTCACCTATTCAAAAGCTTGCGAGAGGATTCTTCCTGCTATTTGAGCAGCAATAGATATATCCTCCTCCCGGTGCTCCACTAAAACAACTATTGCCAATCGAGGATTATCAGAAGGAGCATAACCTATAAACCAATTATGAGGTCTTTCTCCCTCTGATAACTCCACCGTCCCTGTTTTTCCTGCGATTTCAACAATCTTATTTTCTGCTCGCCACCCTGTCCCTTCCCTGACTACTCCTCGCAAGGATTTCTTTAAAAAACTAATAGTGGATGAAGAAAGAGAAATTTTTTTCTTTTTTGAAGAAGAAAAGTCTTTGATAACTTCTCCTTCTAAATTCTCTATTTTCTTTACTAAATAAGGCTTAACTAAATTTCCCCCATTGGCCAGGGCACTGATAACTCGGAGCATCTGCAAAGGGGTAACCAAAATATAGCCCTGCCCAATGGAAAGATTGGCCGTATCTCCTCCATACCAAACCTCACCCTTATTCTTTAATTTCCAATCAGCGGTAGACAGCAGTCCACATTTTTCCCCTATTAAATCCAGGTCGGTGGCTTTACCCAGACCAAAAAGACGAGCGTATTGAATCATCTTCTCTACTCCTACTTTTAGGCCTAACTGATAAAAGAAAACATCGCAAGAATGAATAATAGCCTCCTCTAAATCTAGCCTCCCATGCCCCTCTTCTTCCCAGCATTTGAAGACACGTCTACCCACAAGAAGTTTTCCCGAACAAAAAAGGGTATCCTCTTTTTTGATAATATTCTCCTCTAAGGCTGCAGCAGTGAGAATTATTTTAAATGTGGAAGCAGGAGAATATTCTCCTCTGATAGCTCGATTTTCTAAAGGGTTACCTGAATCTTGCTTTAGCCTATTCCATTCATCTTCCGATATGCCCCAGGAAAAAAGATTCGGATCAAAGGCCGGGTGACTAACTAAAGCTAAGAGTTCCCCTGTCTCTGGGTCTCCTATTAAGACTACCCCCTTTCTTCGCCCTAATTCCTTCTCGGCAATTTTTTGTATTCTAAGGTCAATGGTTAAATAAATATTATCGCCGGGCAGGGGATCTTTTTCTGAAATTATCTCCAAAGAACGGCCATAAGCATCCACTTCTACTTGCCTGCCCCCTTTTCTTCCTTGAAGGTATGAATTGTATACCTTCTCTATACCCATTTTACCCACTAAGTCTCCTGGCTCAATGCCGAGGCCAGAACTCATTGAGAGTTCGGCTTGATCCACCTCTCCTAAATGGCCAAGCACATGGGCGGCCACCATCTTATAAGGATAACTACGCACTGGCTGGGCAATAATAACTACCCCCGGAAACTCTTTTTCTCTTTCCAGAAGATATGTGATGGTAGACATATCTACATTCTCTTTTAAAAAAACAGGCCTGAAGGGATAAGGAGCTCCCTGAAGCTTTTCCTTGATTATCTCTTTATCTACATCTAAAGCCTGGGTAAGACGAGGAAGCAACCCTTCCAAGTTAAATACATTAGAAGGAACTACACCTACAGAAAAAAGGACTTCGTTTTCCGCCAACTTCTCTCCTCTTCTATCTAAAATAAGCCCCCTGGGAGGAGGTAGGGGAAGAAGTTGAAGACGTGAATTTTGAGAAATACGAAAATACCTTTCCCCCTCTATTAACTGCAGCCAGGCTATTCTTCCTAAAAGAATAAAAAGGCCGCAGATTACTATTATCCAGAAAATTCTGGCTCTTGCCTCAAACCTTCCCGAATAGTTCGTAGTTCGTAGTTCATAGTTCATAGTTCAAATTAGCTCATAGCTGATGGCTCATAGCGATAACTCATAGTTCGTAGTTCATAGTTCATTACTTCCTCTCCCCTCTGGGGAGAGGAAGTACGATATACGACATACGATATACTATATACGTTTCGTTATGATTATTCGCTCGATTCCCTCATAATCTGAAATAACCTGGGGAGAGTATAATTCCTTTTGTTCCAGGATCAAATCCTGTATCCCTTTTGCCTGTCGGTGGCCTATCTCTAAGGCTAAAAAACCTTTTTTTCTTAAAAATCTGGGACTCTGAGAGATAATTTTTCTGTAAATACCCAAACCATCCCATCCACCTTCCAGGGCAATCATTGGTTCTCTTAATACCTCGGAGGGTAAACTTTTCATTTCTTCACTGGCCACATAAGGGGGGTTGGAGATTACTAAATCTACTTTTCCTTCTAAACCTAAATCAACTAAGGGAATAAATAAATTCCCTTGTAAAAAGGTAACTCTTTTACTTAAGTTATGCCTCCTGACATTTTCTCTAGCTACCCCGATAGCTTCTGATGAGATATCTACAGCATAAATTTTAGATTTTTCTAATTCTACGGCTAGCTTTATAGCAATATTTCCAGAACCCGTACCCAAATCCACAATAATAAAATCTCCTCTTGCTTTATCTTCTTCAAAATCTATATTTCTAATTGTCTTTAGAGCCTCTTCTACTAAAATTTCGGTTTCTGGACGGGGAATGTAAACATTCTCATCTATTTTAAGTCTAAGACCCATAAAGTCTTGTTCTCCTGTAAGATAAGATAAAGGAATACGATGGGAGCGTTTGATGATTATTTTTTTAAAAAGGGTGAGCTCTTCAGGGGAAAGAGGTCGGTCAAATTCAAGATAAAGCTGGAGGCGAGTCTTTCCTAAAATATGAGCCAGTAAAAGTTCAGCGTTCAGACGAGGACTTTCGATATTTTCTCTCTTAAAATACTCGGTAGTCCACTCTAGAATCCTCTTAATTGTCCAGACATCTTTTACCATTCACTCTCTATTTCTTTCTTATCTCCTCATACAAATTTGCCATTTCCATAGCAGAGATGGCTGCATCCCACCCCCGATTTCCTGCCTTAGTTCCTGCTCTATCAATTGCCTGCTCCAGTGTATCGGCGGTAATTACACCAAAAATAACAGGAATTTTTTCTCTCAGGGCTAGACTAGAAATGCCGCGGGCTAGTTGAGAAGATACTAACTCAAAGTGAGGAGTATCGCCCCGGATGACAGCCCCAAGGCAAATCAAAGCATTGAATTTTTTCTCCTCAAGCAGGCGGGAGGCTAGAGCAGGTATCTCGAATGAACCGGGAACCCAAATTATTTCTATGTCCTCTTCTCTCGCCTCATGTCTTAAGAGAGCATCTACAGCCCCTTCCAGAAGCTTACCCGTAACGAACTCATTGAACCTGGAAACGATAATTCCAAACTTTAGTCCTTTACCTGTTATCTTCCCTTTATAAGTCTTCATCATTCCCCCCCTTGCTTCTTACTTCTTCTCCTAAGCTCAACAAATGACCGAGTTTCTTTTGCTTAGTCTCCAGATACGACTTATTATTTTCGTTATGCTTTATTTCTAAAGGAATACGCTTGGTAATCTCTAAACCATATCCTTTTAAACCAACGATTTTACGTGGATTATTAGTCAGGAGCCTGATTTTACGAAGTCCTAAATCAGCCAGGATTTGAGCTCCAATGCCGTAATCCCGAAGATCAGCTTCAAAACCCAACTTCTCATTGGCCTCTACTGTATCCATACCTCTATCCTGAAGTTCATAAGCTCTAAGCTTATTTAACAAACCTATTCCTCGTCCTTCCTGATTTAAGTAAAGTACCACTCCACAGCTAGAGCTCCCCACTTTTTGCAAGGCCTTCTTAAGCTGCTCTCCACAATCACAGCGTAAAGACCCAAAGGTATCGCCGGTAAGACATTGAGAATGTACCCGTACCAAAACGTCTTCCTTGCCCTTTACCTCCCCCTTTACCAGAGCAAGATGGACCCTATCCTTAAGAAGGGTTCTATAAGCGATTAGCTTGAAGTCTCCCCAGAGTGTAGGAAGAGAGGTAGTAATTTCCCGTTTAACCAGTTTTTCCTTCTTCCAGCGATAGCTGATAATATCAGCCAGACTACAGACTTTCAAATCATGACTTTGGGCAAAGGATAATAGTCCTGGAAGCCTTGCCATTCGGCCATCCTCTCCCATTATCTCGCAAAGCACACCAGCAGGGTAAAATCCAGCTAATCTAGCCAAATCTACTGTCGCCTCTGTATGGCCTGCCCGTACTAAAACCCCTCCTTCTCTACTAACCAGAGGAAAAATATGACCTGGCTTGGCTAAGTCTTCTTTCCTGGTTTTAGGGTTAATAAGAACCTTTACAGTTTGGGCTCTGTCAAAAGCAGATATTCCCGTGGTAGTATTATGCTTAGCATCTACGGAAACAGTAAAGGGAGTTCCTTTTAAGGCAGTATTTTCCTCCACCATAGGAGTAAGTCCTAGCTGCTTGGCTCTCTCTAAGGTTATAGGCACACAGATTAGCCCTCTTCCATATTTGGCCATGAAATTTATTACTTGAGGAGTAACACAAGAGGCAGGAATTATAAAGTCGCCCTCATTTTCTCGCTCTTTATCATCAAGGACAACTGCCATTTTACCTTTTTTAAAATCTTCTAATATCTCTTCTATTGTATTAAATTCCATCTTTGCCATATTTTTAAATCCTTGAAACTTTTTATCTTCTCTTCCATATTTTCTTTACGATGTACGAAGTACGATATGCGATGTACGATTTTTTACCATCCGGCTTTTTTCAAAAATTCTCTATCAATTTTTGAGTGAGGAAAGTTAGAACTTTGAACTAGCTTCTCCACATATTTAGAAATTATGTCCACTTCCAGATTAACTAAATCATCCCTTTGCTTTAAGCCCAGTGTAGTATTTTCTAAAGTAAAAGGAATTAAGCAGACTGTGAAATCAGCCTCTTGAGAGCTCGCAACGGTCAAACTCACTCCTTCCAGAGCAAGACGGCCTTGATTTACTATATACCTTGTCAGGGAAAGAGGAGGTTTAATTTGCATTGTGGTCTGGCCATTCCTTCTAGATATCCCGGTTATTTTTCCTACCCCATCTATATCTCCTGTTACCATATGCCCCCCTAGCCTGGCAGTGGGAGTGAGAGCT
>JAUWRC010000046.1 GCA_030610745.1 Clostridia bacterium | reverse complement strand
ATGAAGTAGTAGTTATTTCTGGCAAAGATAGAGGAAAGCAGGGTAAGGTGATTCAAAAAATTCCCAAAAAAGATAGATTAGTTGTGCAGGGGGTTAATATTACTAAAAGGCATATTCGGCCTACTCGAAGAGGACAGCAAGGTGGAATAGTAGAAGGGGAGGCTCCTATCTACAGTAGTAATGTGATGTTGGTATGTCCACGCTGTGGAAAAAGAACAAGGGTAGGGATGAGGCTCTCGAAAGAGTTATCAACCGAAGAGAAAAAACTAAGGTTTTGCAAAAAGTGCGGAGAAACAATTGATTAGAAAAGGATAGAGAAGTGGCTAGACTTAAAGAAATCTACAAGAAAGAGACCGTCCCATTGATGATTAAGGAATTCGGTTACAAGAATCTTATGGAGGTTCCTAAGGTTGAGAAAGTTTGTCTTAATATAGGGGTAGGTGGTGCCAAGAAGGATGCTAAGTTGCTGGACGCAGCCAAAAAGAGTCTTGCCTTGATTAGTGGACAGCAGCCTATAATTACCAGGGCTAAAAAGTCCATTGCTAGTTTTGCTTTGAGAAAAGGTACCTCCATAGGTTGTAAAGTTACTCTCAGAAGGGAAAGGATGTATGAGTTTTTAGATAGGTTGTTTAATTTAGCCATACCCAGAATTAGAGATTTTCGGGGTGTTTCTTTAAACCAATTTGACGGCAGAGGTAATTTTACTCTAGGCCTGCGAGAACAATTAATGTTTCCAGAAGTTCCTTATGAAGTAGAGAAGACTCAGGGTTTATCCATAACTATAGTAACTACAGCTAAAAAAGATGAGGAAGCCAAGGAACTACTCGCTTCTCTGGGAATGCCCTTTAAAAGATAGCGTATAGCGTTTAGCGGATAGTGAATGGTGAGTAACAAGGAAAGAAGCAAAGAAGCAGAAATTAGAAAGTAGCGGTTTGATTTATCAAACAATTGTCGGACCTGTCTGCGTGCGGGCACGCACAGGCAGGTGAATCCGACTGCTACTAAACGCTATACGCTACCCGCTAAACGCTAAAGAAGGAGAGAAAATGGCAAAAAAAGCTTTAATAGAAAAAGCTAAAAGAAAACCAAAGTTTAAAGTTCGCGCCTATAATAGATGCCAAATTTGTGGACGACCTAGAGGTTATATTAGAAAATTTGGTCTATGCAGGATTTGTTTTCGTCGTTTAGTCCATGAGGGCGTTATTCCTGGAGTCAAAAAAGCTAGTTGGTAATTCGTTGCTAGTCGCTCGTTGCCTGTATCTCGTACCAAAAATGGGGATAGGTTATTTTTATTTCATACGAACAACGAACAACTAGCAACGAAATATTATGGAGGATGTAATGCTTACCGATCCTATTGCTGATTTATTGACCAGAATTAGAAATGCTAATATGATTTCTAATTCTAGGGTTGAACTTCCGAGTTCTAATACAAAGGAGAAGATAGTATCAGTTTTGCAAAGAGAGGGTTTCATAAAAGGATATAGAGTCCTAAGGCAGAAAAAAAAGAGAGTACTTCAGATATACTTAAGATATTCCGAAGATGGAAAAGGTCTAATTACTCATTTAGAGCGAGTTAGCAAGTCAGGTAGGCGAAAATTTGCTGCGGAGAAGGAAGTACCTAAAGTGATAAGAGGGGGGTTAGGAATTTGCATTCTTTCTACTTCTAAAGGAATCCTTACCGGTGAAGAAGCGCACAAGTTAGGAGTAGGAGGAGAAATTCTTTGCTATGTATGGTAATTTTTAGCGTACAGCGTTTAGCGTATAGCGGATAGTGAAGGAAAAAGCTTTAAAGAACTTAGAGTTTGATAAAAGGCCTATACGCTAAACGCTACCCGCTATACGCTAATTTAAGAGGGGGTCCAGTATGTCCAGGGTAGGCGAAAAGCCTATTTTCGTTCCAGAGGGAATAGAGGTAGAGATAAACAAGAATAAAATTAAGATAAAGGGTTCTCAGGGAGAGTTAGAAAGGGAGATACCTTCTGTTCTTAAGGTAGTTTTTGAAGAGAAGCAAATTTTAGTTAAGAGGCTTAAGGAGGATAAACAAACTAGATCTCTTCATGGAACTTTGCGCAGTCTTATTTTTAATATGGTAAAGGGGGTTTCGGAGGGCTTTGAAAAGACCTTGGAGATCGTAGGAAGAGGCTATAAAGCTAGCCTGGAGGACAAAACCCTATCTTTGAGCCTGGGATATTCTCATCTTGTTAAATATTCTTCTCCTGAGGATGTAGAAATTAAAGTAACCAATCCTACCACAATCAGAGTTTTTGGCCCTGATAAACAAAAGGTGGGAGAGGTAGCTGCGGAAATTAGAGCTTTCAAAAAGCCTGAGCCATATAAGGGAAAGGGAATTAGATACAAAGGAGAGGTTGTAAGACGTAAAGTAGGTAAAGCTGCTTTAACAACTAAAGGATAATAGAGAGGACCGAAGATGGAAAAGTGTGTGAAAGGCAAGGAGCTGAGGGCTCAGAGAAGAAAGAAAAGGGTGAGAAAAAAGGTCTTTGGTATACAGGCGCGGCCAAGACTTTCAGTTTATAAAAGCAATAGGTATCTCTATGCTCAATTAATAAATGATGAGGAAGAAAGGACGTTGATATCTGTTTCTTCTAAAGGAAACAAAAATGAAAAGCAATACTGTGTAAAGAATTTAGATGTAGCTAGAAAATTAGGGAAGAATTTGGGAAGGCAGGCGAAAAAGAAGGGAATAAAGCAGCTGGTGCTTGATAGAGGTTCTTATCCTTACCATGGGCGGATAAAAGCTTTGGTGGAGGGAACACGGGAAGAGGGAATAAAGATTTAAGGAAATTTAAATGGTACAGGAAGCAAAACAGCGAGTAAGAGAGAAAAATAATAAAGTAAAGGGAAAGGTAGAGGAAGGAAGAGGAAAACTTGAGGAAAGGTTAATAAGAGTAAGACGGGTTTTTACTGTAGTCAGAGGTGGTCGGACTATAGGTTTTAACGCTTTAATGGTGGTAGGGGACAGGGCTGGACGGGTAGGTTTAGGGTTAGGGAAGGCCAAAGAGTTGGTTGAAGCCATAAGAAAGGGGAGAAGAGAGGCAGAAAAGAGTATGATCCATGTCTTTCTTAAAAATAACACTATTCCTCATGAGGTGAGGGGAAAGTATGGGGCCTCACGAGTTCTCCTTAAACCCGCCTCTCCCGGGACAGGAGTAGTTGCTGGAGAAGCAGTGAGGGCAGTGGTAGAGCTGGCAGGGGTAAAGGATATTTTAAGTAAGTCTTTAGGAAGTAATAATCGCCTTAACGTAGCTAAAGCTGTATTGG
The DNA here is from genome assembly GCA_030610745.1 of Clostridia bacterium. Classification (GTDB taxonomy): domain Bacteria; phylum Aerophobota; class Aerophobia; order Aerophobales; family AE-B3A; genus JAUWRC01. The sequence goes on along the minus strand of JAUWRC010000046.1, from coordinate 6,446 downwards.
AAGGCCTACGAGAGCTAAGGGATCCTCAAGCAGTTCTTCATCTGCGCAAAGGGAGAAATTAATGGATTTATCAATATTAAAGCCTCCTGTAGGTGCTACTCATAGAAAGAAAAGGGTGGGCAGAGGCCCTGGCTCAGGACATGGGAAGACTTCTACTCGGGGACATAAGGGCCAAAAAGCTCATTCTAAAGTTGCTCTGTGGTTTGAAGGGGGACAGATGCCTCTTGTGCGGCGAGTTCCTAAAAGAGGTTTTACCCATCTATCCAAACAAAAAAACCAAACAGTCAATGTTGAGGATTTAAATGTGTTCAAGGGGAAAAATGTGGTTACCCCCGAGACTCTAAAAGAGGAAGGTTTAGTGAAGAGGAAGGGGCCGGTTAAGATTTTGGGCCGGGGGAGACTCAGCCTACCTTTAAAGGTGAGGGCTCACAGGTTCTCCATAGAGGCTCAAAGAAAGATAAAAGAGGCAGGAGGGGAGATAGAGCTGATATGATACTGGAGAAGTTTCAAAATATCTTTAAAATTCCTGAGCTTCGAGGAAGAATTCTTTTTACTTTAGCTATATTTGTGATTTTTAGGTTGGGCTGTTTCATTCCTATTCCAGGGGTGGATGCGAGTGCCCTTGCCCAGAGTCCTATCTTTCAAACAGGAGCATTTGGATTGATGAATGTCTTTGCCGGCGGGGCACTACAGCGGATGTCTATTTTTGCTTTGGGAATAATGCCCTATATTAGTGCTTCCATTATTATGCAGCTTTTAACTATAGCTATTCCTCAAATTGAGCAGTTGAGCAGGCAGGGAGAGGAGGGAAGGCAAAAAATCACTCAAATTGCCAGGTATGCTACCTTACCTATAGGTGCTATTCAGGGAGTGGCACTGACTTTCTGGGTCCAAAGTATGCAAGGAGGTGCTTTTGTAACCAGCCAGGGGATAGGTTTTATACTTCCTGCTGTGATAACTCTGGTTACGGGCACTATATTCATAATGTGGCTAGGAGAAAAGATTACAGAAAGGGGGATAGGTAATGGTATTTCCTTAATAATTTTTGCCGGAATTGTAGCCCAACTGCGTCCAGCTTCAGGAAATGTCAGTAGATTACTGAGTGTGGGAGAAATAACTCCTTTCCATCTATTTCTTTTCGCTGTAATCTCTGTTTCTATAATTGCAGCAGTAGTGGTCATTTATGAAGGAGAAAGAAGAATTCCCATTCGTTATGCCCGAAGAATAGTAGGAAGAAAGGTCTACGGAGGCCAGACTACTTATCTTCCTATCCGCATAGGGGGAGTAGGAGTGATTGCTATAATTTTTGCCATATCTATTTTATTACTACCCGCTACCCTGGCTAGATTTACCCCCGAGGGGAGTTTCCTTTATCCTTTTATGGAGCACATTACTCAGTGGCTCAGTCCGGGAGCTTTGCTCTATTATTTTTTATTTGCTTTAGCCGTGATTTTTTTTACTTTCTTTTATACCGCAGTTGTTTTCAATCCTGTGGAGGTAGCAGATAATATGCGTAAATACGGAGGATTTATTCCGGGACTTCGCCCGGGAAGGCCAACGGCTGAATATATCACATCTGTTCTTACTCGGGTTACCTTTGTAGGGGCTCTATTTTTTGCTGTCATTGCTGTACTTCCTATGGTAGTCAACCGCCAATTGATGCATCAAAGTTTTGCTTTTGGAGGAACTTCTATCCTTATTGCCGTGGGGGTTGCTTTGGATACTGTACAGCAGTTGGAATCTCATCTTTTAATGCGGCATTATAAGGGATTTATGCAAGCAGGGAGATAATAATGCATACAGTCTTATTGGGTCCTCCTGGCGCTGGCAAAGGAACCCAGGCAGAAAGGTTAAAAGTTCGGCTAGGTTTGGTTCATATAGCTATGGGAAATTTATTAAGAGAGGTAGTAAAGAAAAAAACTTCTTTAGGTGAAAAGGCTAGAGCTTTTATGGAAGAAGGAAAACTGGTTCCCGATTCTGTTATTTTAGAACTTTTAAAAAATGAGATAGAATTTGAGAAAAAAGGATTTATCTTAGACGGTTTTCCTCGCAATTTATCTCAGGCGAGGAAGCTAGACGAGCTTTTAGATAAAGAAGCTGAAAAGCTTGATTTGGTAATTAACTTAGAGGTAAAAGAGGCCGTTTTAATTGAACGCCTCAAGGGTCGACTGATTTGTTCTGAGTGCGGGAGAGTATATCATAAGAGTAATATTGATGGCCCGAGCAAGACTTGTAAGGATTGTGGAGCTCCTCTTCTTCAAAGAAATGATGATAACTCGGATATAATTAAGAAAAGAATAGAAGTTTATTTAGAGCACACTCATCCTTTGATTGATTATTATAGAAAAAAGGGAATTTTACGCAATGTTCAAGGAGAAGGAACTTCCGAAGAGGTTTTTCAAAGGATAATGGAAAAAGCTGTAAGCTATAAGCTGTAAGAGTTCGGTGGCCGATAACTGCTTTATAGTCAATGAACAATGAACTACGAACAACGAACTAAGAGGGAGAGGAAAATTGCCTAAAGAGGAGTCAATCAAAACTTCAGGAATTGTATTGGAAACACTACCTAACGCTACTTTTAAAGTAGAATTGGCTAATGGTCATAAAGTTTTAGCTCATGTATGTGGGAAGATGAGGATGAGGTTTATTAGAATACTTCCTGGTGATAGAGTTAGTATGGAGATATCTCCCTATGATTTGTCACGGGGAAGAATTGTATATAGAGAGGGAAAAGGTAAATGAAAGTTAGATCTTCAGTGAGAAAGATGTGCAAGAAATGTAAGATAGTTAGAAGAAAAGGTGTAGTGCGAGTTATTTGTGATAATCCAAAGCATAAACAGCGTCAAGGGTAAAGGGGGAGAAAATGGCCCGAGTTGCCGGAGTAGAACTTCCAGCGAATAAAAGGATAGAGATAGGATTGACTTCTATATATGGGATTGGACCCTCTCTAGCGAGGGAAATTCTCTTAAAAGCTAATGTTAGTCTGAATACTCGAGGGAAAGATCTGGTTGAGGAGGAGATAAATAGACTACGCAAGATTATTGAAAATGATTATAAAATAGAAGGGGAGCTTAAAAGAGAGCTTAATTTAAATATAACTAGATTGATACGTATTGGATGTTATAGGGGAATTCGTCATAAAAAAGGTCTTCCTACAAGAGGGCAGAGAACAAGGTCTAATGCCAGAACACGCAAAGGACCCTTGAGAACATTGGGAAAAGGGAAAAAGAGAGTGAAATAGGAGATAAACAATGCCTCGGAAAAAAAGGAAAGTGGTAAAGAAAAAAAAGAAGACAATAAAAGTGGAAGAAGGAATAGCCTATATCCATTCCACTTTTAACAATACTATTATTACTATAACCGATATTAAAGGAGATGTTCTTTGCTGGTGTTCTTCAGGGCAGGTAGGTTTTAAGGGAACTAAAAAAGGAACTCCTTTTGCGGCTCAGAAGATAGCTGGAGTGATAGCGAGGAAAGCCAAAGAAGAATTTCAATTAGCAAGAGTGAAAGTGGTGGTAAAAGGACCAGGTGGGGGCAGAGAAACTGCTATTAGAACCTTACAGGCAGAGGGTTTAAAGGTCATTTCTATTAAAGAAGGAACTCCCATTCCTCATAATGGGTGTCGTCCTCCAAAAAAAAGGAAAGTATAAATTCGTTGCTAGTTGCTCGGTGCTCGTTTGCTTGACCCTCCGAGGAGAATGAGTCTCCCCCTGGGGGTGAGGGGGATACGAGATACGAACAACGGGCGACGAGATACTAATTAAAGGAGGTCTTGTTTGGCTCGGGATAGAGAAAGTAAGTGCAAGAGATGTCGTAAATTAAATATCAAACTTTTTTTGAAGGGAGAGAGGTGTTTCACGGATAAGTGTGGCCTGGAGAAAAGAAAATCAGAACGTTTCCGAAGAAGGAGGAGACCTTCCCAATATGGGCTACAACTCAGGGAGAAACAGAAGGTAAGGTGGCAATATGGAGTGATGGAGAGTCAATTTCAAAAATACTACCAAATGGCAGAAAAGTCGCCAAATCTCACAGGAGAAGAGCTTCTACGATTGCTAGAACGAAGACTGGATAATGTGGTATATAGATTGGGTTTTAGTCTTTCCCGTCCGCAAGCTCGCCAATTAGTTAACCATGGTCATTTTTTAATTAATGACCGAGGAGTAGATGTTCCCTCTTGTCTAGTAAAGGAGGGAGATGTAGTTGGAGTTAAGAAAAAAAGCAAAAAATCACCTTTAATTAAGCAAATTTTGGAGGCTTCTCAAAAGAAAAAGGCATTTCCTGAGTGGCTCGATATAGATAAAAAAAGTATGAAGGGGACAGTTCGAAGATTTCCCCTTGCCGAAGAATTAGACCAAGGGGTTGATCTAAGTTTAATAGTAGGGTATTATTCGAGATAAGCCTCGGGACAATTTTCTTCTGTCGCTGTATAGAAGCTTTGGATTATTTCTGCTCGGCTTCTCGCTTCGGGAAAAACACAAACTCGTCACTTCGTTCCTCAAGCAGTGTGTTTTTCTTTTTCCTCCGCTTAAAAGCCTCGTTAAGGTAGCTTCTATAAGGCTCTTTCAGAAAATGTCCTTCGGCAAGCGTATAAATCTCAGTTAACGAGATACGAAAGTGGCTAAATAGCCAAAGCTATTTAGCCGAGCATATTAACCCAGGATATACGAACAACGAGATACGAACAAAGGAGGAGGGAGTGAGGGAATTAATAAAACCGCAAGAAATTGTTATTGAAAAAAAGACCTTTTCTGATAGGTTCGGCAGATTCATTGTTGAACCTTTAGAGAGAGGATACGGTACGACGTTGGGTAATTCCTTTCGGCGAATTCTTCTTTCTTCTATTCCCGGAGCAGCGGCAACTTCTGTTAAAATCGAAGGAGCCTTTCATGAGTTTTCCACCATTCCGGGAGTTAAAGAAGATACATTGCGAGTTATCCAAAACTTAAAGCAAATTAGAGTGAAGCTATTTACTGACAAGGAAAAAAAGGTCTTTTTGGATGTACGAGGCCCCTTGAAAGTAAAAGCTTCTCATATTAAAACCGATAGTGAGGTAGAGATTGTTAATTCTGATTTGCCTATTGCTACCTTAGGGAATAAAAAAACGCATCTCTTAATGGAGATTACCTTAGCCAATGGTAGAGGTTATGTACAGGCAGAGGATAACAAAAAGCCTGATCAGCCATTGGGAACTATTTCCCTGGATTCCATTTTTACGCCGGTTGAAAAAGTAAAGTATGAAGTAAAACCAGCTAGAATTGGAAGAAAAACTAGTTTTGATTCTTTGGTTTTAGAAGTTTCTACTGACGGCACTATTAAACCTGATGAGGCAGTGAGAGAGGCAGCCAAGATTTTGAATGGATATTTAGAATTCTTTACCAGAGAAAAGAAAGAAAAAGAAGTGACTGATGAAGAAAAAAAGAACTTTCTGGAGGAGAAGATAGAAAAAATAGGGATCTCCGGCCTTCCCCTTAATGCCTTAAAAGCTGCAGGAATAGAGAAGGTAGGGGATTTGCTTTTAAAGAGCCCCAAGGAACTTTTAAAACTACAAAATTTTGGGAAAAAGTCACTTGAGAAAATAGAGGAAAAGTTAGCTAAGCATAACTTGAGTTTAGCCAAAGAGGAAGAGAATGAAGCATAGAAAGAAAGGAAAAAAGCTGGGACGACCTAGAGATCAACGAAGGGCACTATTGGCAAATCTGGTTAAATCCTTATTTTTCTATGAAGAAATTACTACTACTGAAGCTAAAGCTAAAGAAACAGCTAGATGGGCTGAGAAAATGATCACTTTAGCTAAAGTTGATTCTGTTCACAGGAGGCGGAGTATATTCAAGATTATTCAGGATAAAAAAGTAATAAAGAAACTTTTTGATGTAGTCGCTCCCAGATACAAGGAGCGCAAGGGTGGATATACTAAGATAATAAAACTCTGGCATCGTCAGGGCGACGATGCTCTGATGTGTAAGCTAAAGCTGGTTTAACCCAGATTTAGACGAGCGCTATTCTCTATTTCCTGGAGCGCTAGACTTGCGGGAAAAACAAAAGGGCTTCGCCGATTCCTTTGGGATCCCTCCTGAGCTATCCTTGAGAAGAAAGACATTTTTTTCTCAACTCATCGCTTCTTTTTTTGAAAAAAATAGGCAGAGTTGTTCAATTTCTTCTCCGCAGAGAAGGTTTAAGGACTTTAAAGTTGTAGCGTCATCTTGCAAATAAATGGGAGAGTTGGAGATTGAGAAAGAGTTTTAAAACAAGCAGATTAAGAATTGTAGAATTAATAATTGTAGGTTTATTAACATATATATTGGCTTGTACTACAGGAAGCAAACTATTTTTTCTTCAAAAAATTATTAATCCAGAAATTTGTAATCTAGTTTTGGATTGGCTTTGGCTAATATTTATTATTCTTATCATGGCATATTTAATAATTTATTATTTAAAAGGAAAACGGG
>JAUWRC010000081.1 GCA_030610745.1 Clostridia bacterium | reverse complement strand
TGATAGCCCGGGATAACCAGGAACTAGCCTCAAAGACAATCAAGATTCTAAAAGATGATAACCTTCGGAAAACCTTCTCTGAGAACGCTAAAAGATATGCTCGAGAAAAGGCTTCCTGGGAGATTGTAGCCCGAAAGGTTGCGGATCTATATCGCAGGGTACATTTGAGTACCAGAGCTTGAGAAAAAAACAAATTCGAATTCTATTGCTTAATCACTACTTTTGCCATTTTTTTTACATTATAGCCACAAGATTCTCTGATAATCAATTTTGTTGGAAGTATAACTTGAGGTGGCTTCACCTCTTGGCCATTAATAAGTTTAACCAACATCTCAGCTGCCAGAGTACCCTCTTCGTAAGTAGGTTCTCTAACAGTGGTAAGAGGCGGCTCAACATAGGAGGCAAATTGAGTATCACTAAAACCAACTATAGCAATATCTTTTGATATTTGTAATCCTTTCTCTTTTATCGCTTTTACTGCACCTACTGCCATTTGGTCATTAGCTGCGAATACTGCAGTAGGAACCTTTACTCCATTTAATAGCTCACACATCGCTTGATACCCACCCTCCCGCGTCCAATCTCCTTTTGCTACGAGTTCATTATCATATTCTAAATTATGCTTCTTCAAAGCTATCTTATATCCCTCAAAACGATCAACGCCCCCTATAAAATCGAAGGATCCACTAATGAATCCAACTCGCCTGTGTCCTAGATTGATGAGATGTTCTACCGCATTGTAAGCTCCTTGTTTATTATCACAACCTACGTAGTTTATTTTTTCCAATGGAAATCGACTTATCAATACGCAAGGCAGAGGTACTTTCCTCAATTTTAGAATATACTGCTTATCATCAAATCTGGAACATATAAGTATCACACCATCAATACGCCTACTCCTTAGCAGACCAGAATAGATTTCTCGTTGTTCACTCTCACTATTACTCATAATTAAATGTAAATTAAGATTATGAAGATTAAGTACGCTGGTAATACCTTTGATAATCTCCGGAAAAAATGGATCGGAAAATACATACTCTACTCCACGGGGAATAATCACTCCAACTACATCGGATTTTTTTGTTCTCAATGCCCGAGCTATAGAATTTGGAGAATACCCCAACTCTTTTACTGCCTGAAGCACCCTTGTCTTCGTCTCAAATTTTACTTTCGGATTTTTATTCATGACGCGAGAAACCGTTGTTTTTGAGGCCCCAGCTAATCTCGCAACATCCTTAACAGTAAATAACATCTGATTTTAATCCCTTATTTTTTTGTTATCGTTTTCATTTCTTCTATCCAAATATATGCAATTTTTCTGCCAATTTTGAACTTACTAAAAAATCCACTTATTCAGATGGTACCCAATTACCCTCTCAGTAAGGATTTAGAGATTTTTTAAGGGTGAACATTTTTAACCTTCCTAAAAATTTCTTTACCGTTTTTGGCCAATTTTGTACATTTTTGAAAAAAAATTATGTTAGAGATGCTTGGATTTCAGCTTTTGGAGAGCCACAGGGAGTGTGGACAATATTGTCCATTCTCTTTTTTCTATAAAAAACTATTTTTAATTCGCTAAAGTTTAGTCTTTGTCTGGGTTTGAAGCCTCTGGAGAGGTCAAAAAAGTGGACATTATTGTCCACTTTGTACAAAATTATCCTTAATATCAGTCTTTCCTTTGGTGATTTTCCTGGGAGAGATGTGAAAAACCTCTAGTTTTTATCAGAAATTTTATCTGAACTTGGCTCTTTCTCAAGTAAATACCTAACTTGACAATTGTCCTCCTGGATGAATATAATGTAAATGAATAAGAATAAGTTATGAGAGATGGAAAGATTCATCTCAATCTCTTTAGAGATGGAAGTGAAACAACAGAGAACACAGGTATGTTCTCAAAAAGGAAATTTCTTCTATCGAATTAATCAAGCGGGCGGTGGAGATTTAAAGAGAGCCACTGGTGAAGGATGATGTTTATCCTTGAAAACGGTGGTTCATTTTTTTAATTGGCTGATAGACCACCGCTAAACTGATGGATAAAAAAATGAGAACCAACAATGTGCTTATTATAGGAGGCGGGGTGATAGGTACGGCTATTGCCAGAGCGCTTTCCAGGTATGAGCTTAGCATAACTTTAGTAGAGAAAGAAGTAGAGGTAGGATTTGGTGCTAGTAAAGCCAATAGTGGTATAATCCATCCCGGATTTCATGATCAGCCGGGAACTCTTAAGGCAAAACTTGGTCTCTCTGGGAATGTTATGTACGATAAACTCTGTAAAGAGCTAGACGTCCCCCTTAAAAGAATCGGTTCGCTTCTGGTTGCTTTAAAAGAAGAAGAATTAGGTATTCTAGAAAAACTAAAGGTCCAGGGAGAATTAAATGGTGTTCCAGGTTTAAAAATCGTAAAGGGAGAAGCTCTTTTCCAGATGGAGCCGAACCTGACAAAGAAAGTAAAAGCTGCTCTTTACGCTCCTGGCCTTGCTGTTGTCTCTCCTTACGAGCTTACTATAGCCCTAGCTGAAAATGCTCAGCAAAATGGGGTAAAAGTTATCCTTGATGCAGAGGTAAAGAATATCAGTTCTGTAAATGGCGCGCTTAAACGCGTGGAAACTAAGCATGGTTTTATTTTAACAGATTATCTAATCAATGCCGCCGGACTCTTCGCCGATGAAATTGCCTCAATGGTAGAAGCGAGGAATTTTACCCTCTTACTTCGTAAAGGAGAGGAATATATTTTAGATAAGAAAACAGCTGATCTGGTAAAACATGTCATCTTTCCTATCTCCCAAAAAGAAACAAAGGGCGTCTTGATTATTCCCACTGTGGATGGAAACTTAATGATCGGACCCACAGCTAAAAGAATAGAGAAAAAATCAGATTTAAGTACATCCAGAGAAGATTTACAAGTGATTTTGAACAGGGTAAGGAAGTTAGTGCCTCAGATTAGTTCTGAGAATATCATTGCTTCTTTTGCCGGAATTAGAGCAGGAAGTGAAAAAGGGGATTTTATTATCACACCATCCAAAAAAGTCAAGGGCTTTATAAATGTGGTCGGTATCGATTCTCCTGGTTTGACAGCTGCTCCAGCTATCGCCCAGATGGTAGTAGATATCCTCTCTCAGGAAGGGCTGAAGTTGAGAAAAAAGAGAGATTATCAGCCATCTCGTAAAAAATGGATTAGATTCCGCGAGCTTCCCTCCAGAGAAAAAGGTCGTTTAGTAAAAAAAGATAAAAGATATGGTAATATTATCTGCCGCTGTGAAACTGTCTCTGAGATGGAGGTCATCGAAGCTATAAAACGAGGAGCGAGAACTCTGGATGGTGTGAAGTTTAGAACCAGGGCAGGTATGGGAAGATGTCAGGGTGGATTTTGCGCTCCTAGAATAGTCCAGATACTGGCCAGAGAATTAGGTATCAAAGTGGAGGAAGTAACCAAAAGAGGAAGGAAATCAAATATAGTTTTAACGAAAAAGTAAAAAAAATAATTATTTTCCAAGGAGAATGGGGTGAGAATCCAAAAGGTAGACGTTGCTGTTGTTGGAGGTGGGCCAGCAGGTTTAGCGGCAGCTATAGCGGCAAGCTCCGGCGGAGCAGAAAAAGTCACTATATTAGATCGCAATAAAACATTAGGAGGGATACTTCCCCAATGTATTCATAATGGTTTCGGATTACATAGATTCAAAGAGGATCTCACTGGACCTGAATATGCCCAAAGATTCATTGATAGAGTTGAAGAGCTAAAAATAGAGGTAAAGCTTGAGACTATGGTTTTGAATATTAGACCAGAGAAAAAGATTCTAGCTATTAATGCTAAAGAGGGAATTTTCGAGATTGAAGCAGGGAGTGTGGTTCTGGCCATGGGTTGTAGAGAGAGGTCTAGAGGGGCACTTTCTATTCCCGGTACTCGCCCATCTGGTATTCTCACTGCTGGAGTTGCCCAACAGTGGATTAATCTGGAGGGTTATCTCCCAGGAAAGAGAATTGTCATTCTGGGATCGGGAGACATTGGACTGATTATGGCCCGCCGATTAACCCTGGAAGGAGCAGAGGTAAAGGCAGTAGTTGAGATAATGCCTTATCCGGGTGGATTGACCAGAAATGTTGTTCAATGTCTTTATGACTTTGATATTCCTTTGTTTTTAGAACATACGATTTCCTTTATTCACGGCAAAGATAGAGTGGAAGCCGTTACTATTGCCAGAGTCAATGAAGAGAAAGAATTTATTCCTGGCACAGAGAAATTTATTGACTGTGATACTTTACTTTTATCGGTAGGACTTATACCCGAAAATGAGTTATCTTCTTCTGCTGGCGTTCGATTGGATCCTTTCACTGGAGGGCCTGTTGTCGACGAAAGAAGGCAGACCAGCCTGGAAGGAATTTTTGCTTGTGGCAATGTAGTTCAGGTTTATGATTTGGTTGACCATGTCAGTCTGGAAGGAGATATAGCAGGAAAAAATGCTGCTCTTTATGCTTTAGGTAAATTGAAACAGCCGAAAAGATTAATTAAGTTGATTCCCGGAAGAAATATTCATTCTTTGGTTCCTCAATTGATTTCTGGCGAGGATATGACAACTATTTTTGTAAGAGTAAAGACTCCCGAAAAAAGTGTTAAGTTAAAAATGGGGCAGGGGATAAAGGAAGTGAAAAAGCCTCTTGTTAATCCTAACCAGACACTAACCTCTACACTTTCTCTGAAAGAGCTTGTTCTTCTGAATGCTTTAGATGAAGTGGAAGTTAGCATAATAAAAGAAGGTAGAGAATGATGGATAAGACGCGGGAAATTATTTGTATAATCTGTCCTCTTAGTTGCCAGATAAAAATCAGAGTGAAAAACAAAAAGATAGTTTCTCTGGAGAGCAACGGGTGTCGGCGGGGCAAAGAATATGCCGAGCAGGAGTTTTATAATCCCCAAAGAGTACTTACTACAACTATCAAAGTAAAAAATAGCGATTCGTCTCCTTTATTACCCGTAAGAACCGATAAACCTATCCCTAAGGAGAAACTTAGAGAGTGTATGCAATATTTAGCCAATATTGAGGTAGAAACTCCCATAGAGATAGGACAAATAATAGCATCTAATATTCTGAAAACAGCCGTCAATGTTATTGCTACAAGAAGACTTAAATCCTGATTCTACATAATCCCACATAATCCGTCATTTTAGTCAAGTACGATCCAATCGCTCATAGATTCTCGATGCTCTTAATACATCGTACAGTTTGTTATATGCTGAATAAATCATATCGTACTTACTGACGACCGCAGAGTTCGGTTTGATAACCCGTCTCATATGCACCATTCGGGTGACTGCCTCATCAATACTCTTAAAGATGCCACATCCGATACCTGCGAGCATCGCAGCGCCCAAGGCAGTAGCTTCCTCAACAACACTATTAATTACAGACACCTTACAAATATCAGATTGGATCGTATTCCACAATTTGGACTTGGCTCCGCCACCGGCCACTCGAAGTTCGCTCACCCTTATATCTAACGAGCGCATTACATCCAGGTTCTTCCTTACTTCGAAACTACAACTTTCCATTACAGCACGTAACACATCTGCTTTTGTATGTCCTAGAGATAAACCCAATATCACGCCTTTAGCAAGAGGGTTCCAGTATGGTGCGCCGGCACCTGCAAAATGAGGCAGTACCAACAATCCATTGGCGCCTGGGGGTGATGTAGCTGCGGATTTATCCATCAGTTGATATGCCGAAAGGATTCCCCTTTTTTTATATTGTTTGCGGGATTGCTTGGCTTTGTTCTTCTCGAGTTCACAAAAATTGTCTCTACACCACCGATAAACTGCACCAGTAGTAAATATGCTCGCTTCTAGAACCCATTTATTTGGGCATACATGCGCTGAGAGCAGTAGTCTCATTTCTGGATCGAATATAGGTTTATCGATAGGTGCCAGCACAAACGTTCCTGTGCCTGTAGTTGCTTTGACCCGACCGGGTTGCACTACACCTAGACCTAGCGCAGCACATTGCTGGTCGCCGCCACCGCTAACTACTTCTGTTCCTGCTCTAAGACCAGTAGCCTTAGCTGCAGCTACTGTAACCTGACCAACAATCGTACCTGAAGGACAGAGGGTCGGGAGCTGGGATTCATCAACACCAATATAATTACATAATTCCTCCGACCATTTGAAAGTTTTAATATCAAACATTAGTGTTCGGGAAGCATTCGAGTAATCTGTAACGTACTCATCGGTAAGTTTATGGATTATATAATCGTGTACTAATAAGAATTTATCAGTTGACTTAAAAACTTTAGGTTCATGGTGTTTGATCCATAATATTTTCGATGCTGAAAAATACGGATCTATAGTTAGACCTGTTATCGAGAATACCTTTCGTTTACCGATATCGTCTGCGATTTGCTCACATTCTGGTTGGGAACGCCTATCCTGCCAAATTATTGCGCTACGTAATTCTCGACCCTTAGAATCGAGAGGTACAACACTCTCACGCTGGTTCGTCACAGATACAGCCTTTATAGCTTTAACATTGACTGTCCCTTTCATACTGTAAATGCATTTTTTTGTAGTGTAACATGCAGCTTTCCACCAATCTTCTGCATTCTGCTCAACCCAAGTAGGTTTAGGATAATAACTATTGTACTCCTGATACGCAGTTGCAATAACTCGACCGTTCAAATCAAATACCATTGTGCGGCATCCTGTTGTGCCTACGTCTATCGCAGTAAGATACTCTGGCATAATCGTATTCACCTCGTATTTAAGGTTTTCTCCTTGATCGTTTTTGAAATACGAATCTATCTCAAGTATAAACTGAATAAGGGTTTTTGTCCACATTCAACATGAATATGGCTTGTATGGAGGATGTAAGAAAATGAGTATAATTTCTTTGCTCTATAAGCTTAAGTCCTTCCATATTCCCCTGATAACTACTTTGCACACAGTATATGAGAAATTCAGCAAAGAGGAA
>JAUWRC010000015.1 GCA_030610745.1 Clostridia bacterium | reverse complement strand
GGTTATACTTCCTTCTTCAGTTTGAGATACAAAAATTATATTTAGATTTTCAAAATCGGTTGGTATGGATTTTGGTAAATCTATTTTAATATTCAAGTAATTCTTTATGGGAATAATATTTTTTTCCCTCGTAAAAGGTATAATATTTATATAACGCAGCCCTGTTCTGCTAAGTTCTTGTATCTTAAATAATTCTCCAAAGATAGAAAATATCTTCATCGTCTCTTTTTCAAATAGCTTAAAACCTTCATATTTTTTACAATACACTGCCATTTTATTGATAGAGAGTATAATTCCATTGGAGCCATCTTTACGTTCGAATTTATACGGTTCTAAAGCCATCGCCCTGCCTTCGGATGACTTGGGAATCAAAACTTTAGGATAAACATCTCTTATCCTCTCATAAAATTTGTCCCTATTACATTCAATGGCTGGCTCTCCTGAAAATCTTATCTCAAAAACTGTCTCAACAAGGGGAGCATTTTTATACATTTCATTTTTGTTGCCCATTTTATCTGGTGAGGCCTCCAATTAATCATATCATAAATTTATTTTTACGGGATTGATTAACTCGAACCGCTGCTAAGATAATCAAGGAAAAAATTTTTTCACGAGATACGAGCAACGAGCAACGAATTCATGGCGGAGAGGGAGGGATTTGAACCCTCGAAGCATCTTTTAGGACGCTTAATCGCTTAGCAGGCGACCGCTTTCGACCACTCAGCCACCTCTCCAGAGTGTGATGAATCACATCGCTATTTTTATTATATAACTAATTCTCCAACAATCAGCTACGTTGATTGTTCCAGCTGGATTTCCCTTACTTTTAATTCAGTAAATGCCTGGCGATGGCCATATTTGCGATGGTAGTTCTTGCGCCGTTTGAATTTGTAAACAATGATTTTTTTAGCTCTATCCTGCCTGGTTACTTCTGTTATTACTTTGGCTCCAGACACCAATGGATTGCCAAAAAGACTCTCATCATCTTTCTTTACCATTAAAACTTTATCTAATATTACTTCCTCTCCCTTTTTAGCATCTAATTTCTCCACCCTTATTGTACAGCCAGGGCTAACCTGATGTTGTTTGCCCCCTGTCTCTACTACAGCTATCATTTCTATACTCCTTTATGTCCCTATCTTCCATGAAGAAAGATAATCTTTTTGCTCTTGAGTTAACTTATCAATCTTAATTCCCATACTCTTCAATTTTAATTGGGCAACTTGTCTATCAATATCTTCAGGAACTTCATAAACCTTTTTTCCCAAACTCTTCCCCTCTTTGGCTAAATATTCACACGAGAGAGCCTGATTGGCAAAACTCATATCCATAACCCCAGAAGGATGACCTTCAGCAGCGGCCAGATTAACTAATCTACCTTCTGCTAATAGATTTATCTTTTTCCCATTCTTTAATTTAAACTGCTCAATATCTCTTCTTATCTTTTTTCTCTCCAGACTAAGTTTTTCTAAATCATTCAAATTAATCTCTACATTGAAATGACCAGCATTAGCCACGATGGCTCCATCCTTCATTCGCTTAAAATGCTCGCCGGCAATAACACTTCTATCACCGGTGCTGGTAACGAAAATATCTCCCAGGGTACTAGCTTCGATCAGAGGCATCACTAAATAGCCATCCATATTCGCCTCTAATGCCCTTAAGGGATCCACCTCGCAAACTATAACCTTAGCTCCCATTCCTCTAGCTCGCATGGCTATTCCTCGCCCACACCAACCATAACCACAGACTACAAAGACCGAGCCAGCTAAAAGGATATTAGTAGCACGCAGAATTCCATCAATAGTAGATTGGCCAGTCCCGTAACGATTGTCAAAGAGGTGTTTGGTGTCTGCATCATTTACAGCTATGATGGGATATTTTAAAACACCTTCTTTGGCCATACTTCTAAGGCGAATCACTCCTGTAGTGGTCTCCTCTGTTCCTCCTAAAATTTCCTTAACCAGGTCTTCTCGCTCTGAATGAATGGTAGAAATTAAATCCGCTCCATCATCCATAGTAATGTGAGGACCTATATCTAAAGCACTATGAATATGAGAGTAATAAGTTTTTTTATTCTCCCCCCTGACAGCAAAAACATCGATTCCATAATCTTTTACCAGAGAGGCAGTCACCTCATCCTGCGTAGACAAAGGGTTAGAAGCACTTAGACGAATCGCTGCTCCTCCTTCTTTTAGTGTTCTGGCCAGATTAGCCGTCTCAGAAGTTACATGTAGACAAGCAGCTATCTTTATCCCTTTTAGGGGCTTTTCCTGAGAGAATCTATTTCTGATTAATCGCAGAACAGGCATCATTGAATCTGCCCATTGGATACGACTTTTCCCACTTGAAGCCATCCTTATATCTTTAATATCATTTGCCATGAAAGACATCCTTTCAAATTTAGTTATATAGTTTTTCCACCGCAGAGTACGCCAAGAACGCTAAGTAGTAGCGGTCGGATTTATCCGACATTGTTTGATAAATCAAACCGCTACAGTGTGCGATAAATCGCACCGCTACTTATATTTTTTGATTCCTTTCTGCGTGCTTTGCGATCTCTGCGGTAAATAATTATTTCACCAATTGCGTGGCTAATTGAACAGCTCTGATTAAACTCTCAGGAGAAGCGGTTCCCTTGCCAGCTTTATCAAAAGCAGTACCATGACCAACAGAAGTACGAACAATGGGCAATCCAAGGGTAATATTGACTCCTTCAAGAAATCCAATCATTTTAAGAGGAATGTGCCCCTGGTCATGATACATAGCTATAATTAAATCGAACTCTCCCTTTTTAGCTCGATAAAAAAGGGTGTCCGGTGGTATAGGGCCGACCACATTTACTCCGCGAGAGGAAGCTTCTTCAACAGCAGGAAGAATATGAACTATTTCCTCTTTTCCAAATAAACCTTTTTCCCCGGCATGGGGATTAAGACCAGCTACGGCTACTCGCGGTTCTTCTATACCCATTTTTTTAACTGCCTCAACAGCTAGCTTGATAACAGTAAGAATCCTCTCTTTGCTTAAAAAATCACAAGCTTCTCTTAATGAAAGATGTCCGCTGACATGAGCTGCGCGAAGGTCTCCTGCCACCAGCATCATACATATCTGCCTCGCCCCACAGAGCTCAGCCAGGATCTCCGTATGACCAGGATAGCTGTATCCCGCCTTATTAAGAGCCTCTTTATTCAAAGGAGCCGTAACTACAGCCTTAATATCTCCTGATAAGGCCATATTAACGGCACACCGAAGATACTCAAAAGCTGCTTTACCAGCCAGGGGACTAATTTGTCCCTTCGCAACAAGTCGAGGATTAAGATTATGTAAATCCACAACTTCAATAGTTCCCTTAGCAAACTGAGCCTCGTTTACTCCCCTTATCTTTCTAATCTTGACTGAACTACCCATAATTTGAAGAGCCTGCTGAATGATAGCCGCATCTCCGATAACTACTGGGTTACAAATATTCCGAATCTCATCCCTAGCAAGAGCCATAACAATAATTTCAGGGCCTACACCGGCAGCATCCCCCATGGTAATGCCTATCACTGGCTTAAGATGGTTCACTAGAAAAAATCCTTCAGCCACTTCTTCACTCTTACTCCGAATTTGGCTTTGGAGGCAAGTTCTTTTCTTCTTTTTATTCCATAAAGAATTAAACCCACACTGGTAGCATAAATAGGATTGGCTAGCTCTTGCGGATCTTTTATGTTAGTATAGCCTATTCTTGTGGGTAAGCCAAGTACCTCTTCGGCTTTTTCCTTAATTCCTCTCAATAAAGAACTCCCTCCTGTAAGCACTATTCCTGCTGTTATTAAATCTTTATACCCACTTTTCTTTAGTTCCTTGTCAACCAGCTCGAACATCTCTTCTACCCGCGGCTGAATCACCCCAAGAAGATCTTTCTCTTTGATTCTATAAACCCCTCTCTCGGCTACCTTTTCTACTTCTATTCCTTCTTCCTTCTTAAAATAACCCGGCAAGGCAGCTCCATATCCTATTTTCATCTCTTCTGCCTTTACTTTAGTAGTATGAAAACCCACAGCAATATCATTGGTAATCTGATTGCCTCCTACCCCCAACACATAGGTAAATCTCATCCCTTTTTTCAAAAATACGGCTAAATCAGTAGTCCCTCCTCCTATATCCAGAAGGGCTACTCCCAAATCCTCCTCATCAGGAGAAAGGGTAGCCATGCTAGAAGCCAGACACTGAAGAGTTATCCCTTCGCATTTATATCTCAGGGATTCTACACTATTCTCAATATCCTGTCGACAATTGGAGGAAGCAGTAATAACATGCGCCCTCGCTCCTAGAGTTGTCCCAGTTATACCAATAGGATCTTTTACTTCGTTTTGCCCATTAATAACGAATTCCTGAGGAAGAATATGAATAATCTCTTTGTCTGAGGGAAGAATAATATGGGACGTCTCCTCCAAAGCCTTTTCTACCTCTTTAGAGGTAATTCTCTTATCCTCTTTTTCTATCTTGATAAAACCCTGGCTATTTGTCCCCTGGATATGGCCTCCAGCGATACTAACCCATATCCGCTTTATTTTCAAGCCTGCTCTAGCCTCAGCCTTTCTCACAGCCGCTTTAATCATAGAAGAAGTTTTCTTAATATCAGTAATTACTCCCTTGGTTAAACCTTGAGAAGGAGCTGTCCCTACCCCTAAAATTTCAAAATCTTCTCCCTGTTTTATCCTGGCAATAAGAACACAGATTTTAGTAGTTCCGATATCCAGCCCTGCTATGAGTTTGTCCTTCACTCTAGTCCCCACTTCTTAAATTCGTATATAGCATACCAGTATCTCGTGTCCCTCACTATCCGCTACCCGCTAGACGCTATACGCTAGTTTTTTACTCCCACGATAACCTGCTCATTAAAGCGAAGATCTATGTAATTAACATCCTCTCCTTCTCTCTTTGAAGCCTTCAAAACAGAAGGGAGATAAGAAAGATAATCCGCGTGTGCTCCTTCCCCTAAATAAACCTTGACTCCTGTCTCCAGAAATCCTAATATAGCATCTTTATCCTCTATGTTTATTTCAAGGAAAGATAATCCTAATTTTTTGGCAGCCCACAAAATTTTTACCCCGAGCTTTATCTCCTTCTCAAGCGAAGAGGAATCAGCTGCTCTAATTAAAGGTAATTCTAGCAAGTCCCTTGCTTCCCCTATTATTATCCCCTCCTTATCAACCTCAAAAAGGTCGTTCTCCTTCAATAAATAAGCGAAAGGCACTCTTTCCTCTACCAGGATAAGAACTGTTGAAGGAAGGAATCTTCTAATTTCTGCGGTTTTAATGGGTGACTTCGAGGCTACCTTTTGAGCTATTCTCTTTAAGTTTATTTGGAAAATACATCGTTGAAGAGGAATGTTTGCCCATTCTAGAATCTGGTCTTCGGATAATCTACTGGTTCCTCGAACCTGAATTTCCTTGAGCCTAAAATAGGGAATAGTCAAAGCAAACCTTATTACTATTCCCCCTAATATAATTAAGATAATCAAAAATATAAAAGCTTTTGTTCTTCTACTCTTTTCCTGAGACCTGCCTAAACTTGCCCTTTTTGCTGCTCTCAATTTTTTATCTAGATTAGATTATCTCTAACTCTGGCTCCAGTGAAATATTAAACTTATCCTTGACCTTTCCTTTAATCTCCTGTATTAACCTGAGTACATCTCGAGCAGTGGCATTTCCCTTATTGATTATAAAATTAGCGTGTTGGAGAGAAACTTGAGCACCCCCGACCTTCATTCCAAGGCAACCTGCTTCTTGGATGAGAAAGCCGGCGGAATAAGAGGAAGGATTTTTGAATATGCATCCGGCGGAAGCAAAGGAAATAGGTTGACTGAGTACCTTCTTTTTTCTTATCTCTTCTAAACGTGAAACTATCTCCTCTTTTTCCCTCGGCCATAGCTCTAATTCAGCCTCAATTATAATCCAGTCTCTATTGTTTAGAAAGATGCTGGTGCGGTAGCCAAAGCCGAGAGCTTCCCTGGAGAGAGTCAAATAATTATTATCTTTATCCAGTGCTTTTACCGATAAGACTCTTTGAGATATATCCTCTCCAAAAGCACTGGCATTTCTCGCTATTGCTCCTCCTATGGTACCAGGAACTCCAGACAAAGATTCTAGGCCTGAAAAACCTCTCTCGGTCGTAAAATCTATCAAAGTAGATAAATCTACTCCTGCCCCTACCCTTGTCTGCCTTCCATTGTTTTTTATTGACTTAAAGTGCTCACCCAATTTCACTATTACTCCCTTGAAACCCTCGTCTCGCATTAATAATTTAGTCCCATTGCCGATAACAAAGAAGGGAATATCTTTTTCCTTGCAAAAGGATAAAACTAGCTTGAGGTCATCTAAGTCCTGTGGAACTGCAAAGTAATCAGCTTCCCCCCCTATCTTTATAGAAGTTAGTTCCTTCATAGACTGGCCAATAACAACCCTGCCTTTAATTTTCAGCTGCTGATTTTCCTTAATCTGCATCATTTCCTTTCTCCTTTGCTAGTTTAAAGTTCTTCTATTCTATTTTAACTCCTATAACAAGTCAAGAAGTGCCGAAGGACAATTTTCTTCTGTCGCTGTAATTTCGTTGTTAGTTGCTCGTTGCTAGTATCTCGTGGCTTAGTTAATTAGTTTAATTCAGTTAATTAGAAATTAGTTAAATTAGTTAATTTTTTTCTTCTCTTCTAATCTCTCAATTCACTAATCAACTCAATTAACTACTTTTTAGATTGTAGACTAAACTCTAACTGGGGGTTGTTAAGCTCCTCCATGGCTTTTTGATAGGCAATTTTATGCTTAAATCCCCGCTTTAGATATTTCCATATTGCCTGAACCTTTTTAAAATCCTCCTCTGTAAATTCCCTGGCCTCTATATCACCTCTTGGAACCCTTTTGGGGTGGATATAGCCCTTTTGCTCCAGGTAATATAGTTTATGTCTTGGAATGTCTAATTTCTTCAAAACATCTGAGGTTTGCATCTTTACTGCCCATAGATATATAAGATAAGAATCTTTACGGAATATATAAATATAGATTTATTTTTCTATATTATATCTTAAAAAAAATAATATGTCAACTGTGATTTTTTACGTTGACAAAAAGAGATTTTAGAGGTCTCTAATTAAGAAAAGTGCTCATTCTGCAATTTTCTCAAGTTTACTAAAATACTTTCTCTAAGTTCCACCTGTTCCAGAGTGATATAGTTATCTCTTTGTACATTAGTTTTAAGCACCGCTGCTTCAGCAAGACCCAGTGGTAAAAGATTTTCCTTACTTGCAACAGACGCTCGTTCAATAGAGCCATAAATATCAAATCCTCCAATGCCATCGATTTGATGTCCTGCTGGGAGTTTTTGCTTGGCTACCGTGATTACTTCTGCTACAGGGGTTCCTGAAGGGACAATTGTTGGTTCCTGGTAAAAAATAGCACGAGCTATAGAGAGTGGAATCTCAATACTGGTAAGATGATAGGGACGATAGAGTAGATAATTTGGACCTTTTCCCATAGACATATATTCAAGATCCTGAATCAACCGTTTGTTTTTTGTGGTTACCACCACAAAAACACCTGGGGCAATCCTACCCAATGCATAATCAACTACCCCTTCCTGAGTGAGTATTCCACCTTTTTCTTTAACTGCAAATACAGATGAAAGATCACTTAATTCACATTTAGGGCCATGCATTCCCCGCACATCAGGAACAAGACCGGTGGCATTGGCAACTGCGCACATTTCAATCATAGTTTTGCTGCCATCCACAAATTCACAGAGCAACCTGGGATTCATCCCTTTTTTAAGGGCAGTTTCACGTAAAGTATCTGGAGTTGCTTTTGTGTCAAGAGGATTGTTTTTACCTTTACCTGCGGCAACTACAGTGAACCCAACAGACCTGGCAAAATCGTACAGTTCTTTGATAGCTCCTGGTTCATCTCCCGCGCCTACGGTGTAGACAACACCAGCGTTATGGGCAAATCGAGTGAGAATATGACCAATGGTGACATCAGTTTCCACGTTCATCATAACAATATGTTTTTGCTGCATAATAGAGGTAAAAGCAACTTCTGCTCCCACCTGAGGAATTCCTGTAGCCTCAACAACGACATCAAGATCCTGGATATAAGGAATAAGTTTAGCCTTATCGGTCACCACACGCATTCCCTTCTCCAATGCTTTTGTGCAGGCATCTGGTTCATCTGAGAAAAAGACGTTTTTCCGGGAAACACCAATTTCTTCAAAAATCATTAGTGCTCTTTCCCTGTGAATATCAGCAATAGCTAAAACCTCCATACCTTTCATCTGATTAATAACGGTTGCTACACCTGCTCCCATCTGACCCACACCAACAATACCTATCTTGATAATATCACCTTTTTCTTCTAATTCAGCTAATTTCTCAGGTAAATTAAGCATATTTTGCTCCTTGTTTTGAATTTTTCTATACCAGAAAATTTATGGTTTAAGAACTACTTTAAGAAAGATACAACCTGCCCAGGAAGTTCCATTATACCAAAAGCTCACCAAAAAAACAAACAAGAAAATAAAACGTTTGACATTTTCAGTTTATCTGGTATTTTGTGAGCGGGAGTAATCGCCATCTCCCCTATGGGGATGCGAGCAACGAGATACGAGCGACGAGCAACGAATTATGATGAGATCCTATCGAATTTATGCTGAATTTATCAAAGGTTTATGGAAGCAGAATCCTGTTCTTGTTCAACTTTTGGGAATGTGTCCAACTTTAGCTATAACCAATTCTGCCATAAATGGATTCTCTATGGGCATGGCTGTTACCTTTGTCTTAGTATGTTCAGGAATAGTTATCTCTTCATTTAGAAAACTGATTCCTCGGGAGGTAAGGATCGCTACTTTTACCATAATTATCGCCAGCTTCGTTACCGTAATCGACTACATTATGAAGGCAAATTTCCCCGCCATCAGTAAGGCCCTGGGTCCTTATGTCCCTTTAATTGTAGTTAATTGCATAATCCTGGGAAGACAGGAAGCCTTTACTTCTAAAAATCCACCCCTTGCCTCATTAGCTGATGCCCTGGGGATGGGACTAGGATTCACAGGCACTTTGATTATCCTCGGAAGCATCAGAGAATTGTTGGGTTCAGGGTCTATATTTGGCTATCAAGTTTTAGGCTCTTCCTTTACACCCTGGGTGATAATGATCCTTCCCCCAGGAGCTTTTCTTACCCTGGGAATATTAATAGGATTGATAAATGTCCTTTCTCATTCCAAAATCGTGACTCGTCGTGGGTGATGCGTGAATTGAGATTGCCACGCCCCTTCGGGGCTCGCAATGACAGGCAAGAAAAACGAGCAACGAGCGACGAGCGACGAGCGACGAGCAACGAATTAAAGTGATTATTAACAAGAAAGCAAGATATCAGTATCAGATTCTGGATAAATGGGAAGCAGGGATTGTCCTTACAGGCCCGGAAGTGAAATCCATCCGAGAGGGAAAAGTAAACTTCGGTGATTCCTTTGCCCGGGTAAAGGGAGTAGAAGTTTTCCTTTATAATTTACATATAACTCCCTATGTCTTCGCCCATGAGCGTGACTACGACCCTAAAAGAGAAAGAAAACTACTTCTTCACAAAGCCCAGATAAGAAAATTAATTGGAACTTTAACCCAAAAGGGGTTGACATTAATTCCATTAAGTATATATTTAAAAAAGGGTAAGGTTAAGATAGAAATAGGGTTAGCTAAAGGAAAGCGACTCTATGACAAAAGACGTAAACTTAAAGAAAAAGCAGTAGATCAAGAAGTTAAACGTACCCTAAAGAAGAGAAGATTGTCGGTTGGTTAATACACCTGATAGAAAAAAACGAAGAAGGGGGCGATACGGCTTCGACAGGGATACAAAGATTAAAACTGCATATCAAGGACAGCTGGATACCTTGTAAATCCATCCGGCATTAAGTTTAAACGCCGATTTAAATCCATTGGCATTAGTCCCTAGCCTTAGCTAGAGGACTTCGTCCCTTACTTTCTGCTCTATGAAGTAGGAAGGGCGTAAGAAAGTAGAGCTAGCCTTATTTCCTGAGCAGGAAAGAAATAAGGTGAAGCAAAACCTGCTAGTCTTCTTTTCATCCTGTCTATAGGAGGGAAAGAAGATGAATTTAAAATATAGGCTAAATATGTAGATGTTTTAACACTTTGGTTTCTGGACGAGGGTTCGATTCCCTCCGCCTCCACCAGATACTTTTTTTATGCTTTGCACCTAACTTCTGGTTTAAATACACTCCTGTGTAAACCCAAGAAAAACATATTTTGTAGTATCGGAATTTTAATGTTTTTTGAATAACGAAGTACGATGTACGAGATATGCCGAGCGTAGCGAGGCTTATCTTGTAGTATCGGAATTTCAATGTTTTTTGAATAACGAAGTACGATGTACGAAATACGATGTACGAGATATGCCGAGCGTAGCGAGGCTTATCTTGTAGTATCGGAAAGTTAAGGAAATGTTAAAAATCATTGTTTGTGGGGCTCTTGGAAGAATGGGCAAGGAAATTATATCTAAAGTTTATCAAAGAAAAGATGTAAAATTAATAGGAGCAATAGAAACCTCTGAGCATCCTTTCCTGGGAAAAGAGCTCGGAGGAAAAATTAAGGTTAGCTCTGAGTTAGAAAAAGTAATAGAAAAGGATAGTGTTATTATTGAATTTAGCACTCCCTCAGCAACTCTAGAACATCTTAGGATTGCTGAAAAAAAGAGGACTCCCATAGTAATAGGTACTACTGGTTTCAAAGAAGAAGAGTATCACAGAATAAAAGAAGCCTCCTGCACCACTCCCATAGTTCTTTCTGCTAATATGAGTATAGGGATTAATCTTCTCTATAACATAGTAGAGGAAGTAACCAGAACTCTGGGGGAAAATTTTGACAAAGAAATCATAGAAATACATCATCGTAATAAGAAAGACGCTCCCAGCGGAACGGCTAAAAGAATTGCTCAAATTATAGCCGATGCAGAAGGCAAGGTTCTATCCGATGTAGGAATATATGGAAGAAAAGGAATAAGCAAAGAAATAAGAAGCAAGGAAGAGGTCGGTGTTCATGCTGTAAGGGGAGGAAATGTAGTAGGAGAACATACCGTCTTATTTATGGGAAAAGAAGAAAGACTGGAAATCACCCACCGAGCTGAATCCCGCAGTATTTTTGCAGAGGGAGCTATTCTGGCTGCCAAATTTCTGGCCCAGAAAGAAAAAGGATTGTATGATCTCCAGGATGTTCTGGGATTAAGGAAATAAAATGCCAAGATTAAGTGTGAATATTGATCATATAGCTACGCTGCGTCAGGCAAGAGAAGCCAAGGAGCCTGATCCGGTGGCGGCTGCCCTTCTGGCAGAGCTGGGAGGAGCAGAAGGAATAACTGTCCATCTGAGAAAAGATAGAAGGCATATTCAGGAACGTGACTTAGAACTTCTGCGGAGAGTAATTCAGACCAAGTTAAACCTGGAGATGGGAACCAGCGAAGAAATAGTAAGAATTGCCTTGAAAATAAAGCCGAATCTAGCGACCCTGGTGCCAGAGAAAGACGAAGAGATAACCACTGAAGGAGGATTAGACCTTTCCAAAGCTAACCCCAGGTTAAAAGAGGTAATTTCTCTTCTCCAGGAGAATAAGATACCAGTTTCTCTGTTCATCAATCCTACTCCCAATAGTGTTAAAAAAGCACATAAATATGGCTCTGATGTGGTAGAGCTGCACACCGGACTCTATGCCGAAACTAAGACTGAATTGGACATGGCTACAGAATTGGAAAGAATTGCTGGAGCAGCGGCCCTGGCAAGAAAGCTTGACTTGGGAGTAAATGCGGGACATGGGTTAAATTATCAAAACGTGAAAAAAGTTTGTTTAATAGAAGAAATACAAGAGTTTAGCATAGGCCACTCTATTATCGCCCGAGCATGCCTGGTGGGAATAAAAGAAGCAGTAAGTGAGATGATCAGGCTAATTGAATGATCAAAGGAATCGGGGTAGATATTGTTGAGATAAAGAGACTGAATAAGGCTTTTAATAAATGGGGAGAACGATTCCAAGAAAAAGTTTTTACTCCCAGGGAAATTCAGAACTCTCAGCTCAAGGGTAGGGCAAAACTCACCTATCTCGCAGGAAGATTCGCTGCCAAAGAGGCTGTATTTAAATCCCTGGAAGAGGGAATAAACTGGCGAGACATAGAAATATTAGCCGCTAAAAATGGCAAACCCTATCTTCATTTTGGGAAAAAAATGAAAGAGGTTATGAGCAAAAAGGGCATAAAAAATATCCTCATTAGCATCTCCCACGATAACAATTATGCTATAGCCGAGGCGATAGCTGTAGGAGAACAATGAAGTTAGTTACTGCTGAAGAAATGCGCTCCCTGGACGAAGAGGCAATAAAGAAAATAGGAATTCCCAGCATAGTTCTTATGAAGAATGCTGGTTTGAAAACAGCACAAGTAATAGAGAAGGAATACTCTCCTCTAAAGGGAAAATATGTGGGTATATTCTGTGGTCCCGGTAATAATGGAGGAGACGGAATGGTAGTAGCAAGGCATCTCTTCAACTATGGAATAAAGGTAAAAATATTCCTCCTGGGTAAAAAGGAGAAACTCAAAAAAGATGCAGCTCGAAATTTAGCTATTGCTGAAAAAATGGACATATTTATAAAAGAAATTACTTCTTCCGAAGACGTAGAATTTTTAAAAAATGAACTTAAAGAAGCAGAAGTAGTAGTAGACGCTATTTTGGGAACGGGCTCAAGAGGAGCACCTCGTGGATTGATGAAGGAAGTTATTACTTTAATTAACACCTGTTCTAAAAATATACTAGCCCTGGATATTCCTACAGGAGTGGATGCAGATACAGGAGAGGTGGCAGGAGAAGCAGTGAAAGCAGACTATACAGTAACTTTTGCTTATCCTAAACGGGGCTTATATTTATATCCGGGGATGGATTATGCCGGCAGGATTAAGATAGTAGATATAGGAATTCCTTCTACTCCAGAAGAAAAAAGGATTAAGTCTGAGCTCCTCACATCCTCTGACATCTCTAAAGATTTATTTTATAGAAAACCATCCTCCCATAAAGGCAGCTTTGGACATCTTTTAGTCATAGCTGGCTCAGAAGGAATGACAGGAGCGGCTAGTCTCTCAGCTCTGGCTGCCTTAAGGATGGGAGCAGGATTGGTAACATTAGGAATTCCTGAAAGCTTAAACCCTATTCTGGAAATTAAGTTGACCGAGCCAATGACTCTGCCTCTGCCAGAGACCAAAGAGAAAACTTTATCTTACAGGGCATTTGAAAAAATCAAAAAATTTAGCCAAAAATGCAAAGCAATAGCCCTGGGCCCGGGTATCTCTGGCCACAAGGAAAGTAAAGAGTTAGTTAGTATGATCATAAAACGACTGAATATTCCCCTGGTTCTTGATGCTGATGGAATAAACGCCCTCAGCGGCCAGGTTTCTTTATTAAGTAAATATAAGGCTCCCTTGATAATCACTCCCCATCCAGGAGAAATGAGTAGACTTTTAAAAATTTCCCTGGAAGAGGTTCAAAAGGATAGGATAAAATCTGCCACTACCTTAGCTAAAAAGGCAGGGGCAATCGCTGTTTTAAAAGGAGCAAGAACTATAATAGCCGACAAGGAAGGTAATAGTTGGGTTAACTCTACCGGGAATCCAGGAATGGCTAGCGCAGGAGTTGGAGATGTCCTCACGGGTATAATCGGCGGGTTATTAGCACAGGGAATCTCCCCCCTGGAAGCGGCCAAGGCCGGGGTCTACCTTCACGGATATGCCGCGGATTTAGCTATTCAAAAAAAAGAGGAAATGAGTCTAATAGCTAGCGATATTTTAGCCCATCTTCCAGAGGCTATAAGGAGAATAAAAAGTGAATATTGCTGAGTTGCAAAAGGAAAATATTGTCAGGCTGCATGAAATAGCGGCTGAGAAAAAGATAGAGAATTATAAACATTTAAAGAAACAGGATCTCATATTTAAAATCATTCAAGATGAGATTGACCGGGAAAGGGCTGTTTATGGAGCTGGGGTATTAGACATCCTCACTGAAGGATATGGATTCTTGAGGACTACTAATTACCTCTCGGGACCGGACGATATATATGTCTCTCCCTCTCAAATTAAACGCTTTGATCTCCGAGAGGGAGACACAGTAAGTGGTCTAATCAGACCTCCCAAGGAAAGCGAAAATTACTTTGCTTTATTAAAGGTAGAGTCGGTAAACGAAGAAGATCCAGAAAAAGCAAAAGAAAGAACTGTATTTGAAAATCTCACCCCTCTCTACCCCGAGGAGCGTCTTACCCTGGAGAACAATTCCCAAGATATCTCCACCCGCCTCATTGACTTAATCGCTCCTATCGGGAAAGGACAAAGAGGACTCATTGGCGCTCCTCCCAAGACAGGAAAAACCATACTCCTCCAGAAAATTGCCAACGGTATTACCACTAATTATCCAGAAGTGGACCTCATAGTCCTTCTTGTTGATGAGCGACCAGAAGAAGTTACTGATATGGAGAGGTCGGTAAAAGGGGAAGTGGTCTTTTCTACCTTTGATCAACCACCGAAACATCACATCCGTGTAACAGAGCTAGTCATTGAGAAAGCTAAAAGATTAGTAGAACAAGGCCACGATGTAGTAATCCTATTAGACAGTGTTACCAGACTAGCTCGAGCTTATAATCTTGTCATCCCTACCAGTGGTAAGATTCTCTCAGGAGGCATAGATGCCAATACCCTGCATTATCCTAAAAGATTCTTTGGAGCAGCCCGCAAGGTAGAGGAAGGAGGAAGCCTGACTATTATAGCCACAGCCCTGATAGAAACAGGAAGTAAAATGGAGGAGGTTATATTTGAGGAATTTAAGGCAACGGGCAATATGGAACTGCGCTTAACCAGAGAACTGGCAGAACGACGCATCTTCCCTTCTATTGACATCAATAGGTCGGGGACGAGAAAGGAAGAATTATTATTGGATAAAAAAGAATTAAAGATGATCTGGGCTCTTCGAGATTACCTCAATCAACAAAATTTCAAAAATCCCGTCGAAGCAATAATAAAAGTAATGAAAAAGACAGAAAATAACCAACAATTCTTAGATATCATCTCTCATCTAGGAAAAAGTTCGGATAAGAAGGAGGCAATGTTAAAATGAAAAAAGGAATTCACCCCCCTTATGCAGAAACAATTGTCAGGTGTGCCTGCGGTGCAGAATATAAAACCAGATCTACCAAGCAAAATCTCCACGTAGAGATATGCTCTAACTGCCACCCTTTCTTTACCGGAAAACAAAAGTTTATCGACAGTGGAAGAAGGATAGAGAAGTTCCAAAAGAAATATCAACTTTCTTAAACGCTGTACGCTATTTAGATATTGCTAGAACAGCTGCTACCAAAATTCCTATACCCAAAAATATCCTTTGAGTCGTGAGTTTTTTAATCGTAGCTAACTCTTCATCTCTGATGGCTTCCAGAGAACTCACTTCAGTGTTTAGTTCGCCAGTTGCTCTAAAGAAATCCTCCGTCATTTCTTCAATGGTCTTTGCCTGGTCAGTATTAATTGCTTCCAGCTCGGTATTTTTTGTTGTAAGAGAATCTATCTGAGCTTTAAGTTCGGTGCTCTCTGCTTTAAGTCCATTGTTCTCTGCTGTAAGAGAGTCTACTTGAACATTAAGTTCAGTATTTTTTGCTGTAAGAGAGCTTACTTGAGTATCAAGTTCACTACTTTTTACTGTAAGAGAGTCTACTTGAACATTAAGTTCACTACTTTTTACTGTAAGAGAGTCTACTTGAACATTAAGTTCAGTATTTTTTGCTGTAAGAGAGTTTATTTGATCTACTCGAGCACTACGTTCCTGCCTCATCTTGAGATAATCATCACTCATCTCCTTAATGGTCTTTGCCTGTTCAGTATTGGTTACTTCCAGCTCAGTATTTTTTGCTGTAAGAGAGTCTATCAGAGCATTAACCTGGGTGCTTTCCACGGTAAGAGAGTTTATCTGAGCATTAAGTTCTTTTGTCTGAGCATTTAACTCTTTGATGATTTTAGCCTGCTCAATACTGGTTGCTTCTACCTCAGCCTCTTTTGCTGCGAGCATCTTTGTCAACAGAGCATTGAATTCCTCCGTCAGCTTAAGATATTTATCGGTAAGCTCCTTAATGGCTTTTGCCTGTTCAGCATTGGCTTTTTCTAGTTCAGCATTTCTTGCTGTAAGAAACTCTACTTGAGCTTTAAGTTGGGTGCTTTCTCCTCTGAGAGAGTTTATAAGAGCATTAAATTCAGTGTTTCTTGCTGTGAGAGATTCTATTTTTGCTGTAAGAAATTCTATTTGAGCTTTAAGTTGGGTGCTTTCTCCTCTGAGAGACTCTACCAGAGCCTTAAGCCGGGTGCTTTCTACTGAAAGAGAATCCATTAGGGTACTAAGTTTTTCCGTTACCTCCACGTATTTGTCAGCGATTGGTTTAATAGCTTTTGCCTGTTCAGTATAGGTAGTCTTAAGAGAATCAATTTCTCCCATCAACTCATTTGTTGTTTGAAAAAAATTCTCCTTAAGCTGCGTGATTATCCACATCTGATCATCAATTATTGTCTTAGTCTCCCTCAATTGCTCCTCTAGAGTTCTCTCTTGAGCTACAACTGACATCTGAGCCCACAATACAATTAAAATTGCTACTCCTCCCCATTTCAATATAGTGAATATCTTTTTCCCTAGCATTTTTTTAACTCCTCCTCCCCTTTTTAAGATACGCCTCGCTACACTCGGCTATTTCGTATTGCATCGTGCGTGATGCGTATTACGTATCTCGTTGTTCGTATCTTAAGTAGCATAAAGCTAAAAACTAAAAATCATAACTCAAAATTCAAAACTTACTAGATATACGTTACTTTCAAGTCTTAGCTTTGCATTTTTCAGTTTACGTTTTTCGCTTTCTTTCCCCTCACCCTTTTTAGCGTATAGTAGCGGTTTGATTCATCAAACAATATAGTCGGATAAATCCGACCGCTACCTGCTTCTTACATCTTGTTTCTTGTATCTCATATTGCTTATAACTTACGACTTAAGACTTTTTACAGCTCAGAGCTTATAGTTAGCTTTTATTTCACAGAAATTTCTTCGGGCTTGAGAGACTTAAGTTTAATGACAGGTTTTTCCCCTAACCCCTCTTCTAGACCCTGCACTCTTATTACCAGATCATTTATTATCGCCCTAAGCATAGCTATGTCTTCTTCATGCCGCTGTGCCAATTCTGTAACTTCTTCTATAGCTTGATTGGCTTGAACTTGTGCTGTTGCAGCCATTTTCCTTGCTTCTACAACCATTTTTTTTGCTAAAGAAACTTCAATACTGAGTTCTTCTATTTCAGCTTTCAGGCTTCCTATGCTCGTTCGCAATTCTTCATTAATCTCAGCCTGTTCCTTAGCCCGTTCTTCTGCTTTAGCTATGAGCACACCGATTAACTCATATCGCTGCACTCCTAATTTATACAAAACTTCCTCTTTAGCCCTGGCAATTTCTAACCTTCCCTCTATGTCTTCTGCAGCTACCTCTGCTTCCTTCCACTGGACAAGCTCCTCTTGCAAACCTTGCAGTTCACTTAAGATTTCTTCAATGGAACCATTTAGAGATGACTGCTCAGCCATTCCCATGCCAGTTGTCATGCACAAAATTACAGCCATCATCACTATCTCTATTCCTATCTTCTTTAGCATCTTATTCCTCCTTGATGTTTATTTAGCCTAATATTTATTCAGAAATGATCCTATTACCACCAACCCGATGCATCTCCAGCCACATAAGTCATCGCCAAAAATCCTAGACCTAAAAGCAATCTTTGAGTCTTAAGTCCTTCATTGGCCGCTGTCAGAGAATTTATTTGAGTCTGAAGGTCATCATTGGCCGCTGTCAGAGAATTTATTTGAGCCTGAAGGTCATCAGTTACTTTAAAAAGTTCCTCGGCCAGAGCTTTGATGTT
>JAUWRC010000035.1 GCA_030610745.1 Clostridia bacterium | reverse complement strand
ATGTCATTAACCAGCAAAGTACTGGAGGGGCTGAATTCCCAGCAGAGAGAAGCGGTTACTTATGGAGAAGGTCCTCTTTTGCTCATAGCTGGTGCAGGAACAGGAAAAACTCAGGCCATTACCTGGCGCATTGCGCATCTTATTACTACCAAGCAGGCAAAGCCGGAAGAGATTCTGGCTCTTACCTTTACCGAGAAAGCAGCTGCGGAAATGGAGGAGAGGGTAGATATCCTGGTGCCTTATGGATATACTGGAGTATGGATTGGCACATTCCATGCTTTCGGAGATAGTATTTTAAAAGAGAATGCTTTAGAATTAGGCCTTGCGGATCTCGGGGTATTAACCAGACCAGAGCAAATTATCTTCTTTCGGGACCATCTTTTTGAATTTCCGCTTTCCTACTATCGTCCCCTTGGTAATCCTGCCCGATTTATTAAAGCTATACTTACTCTTTTTTCTCGAGCCAAGGACGAGGACGTTACTCCAGAGGAATATCTTAATTATGCTTACCGGCTAGAAGAGAAGGCGAAAGCTGATCCAGAGGCTTTGGAGCTAGCTGAAGTGGCTGCTCAACAAATGGAAGTAGCCAGAACTTATCAAAAATACGAGGAGCTTCTTGCCCAATATGGAAAGGTTGACTTTGGAAATCAAATAACTTTGCCCTTAAAGCTTTTTCGAGAGCATGCGGCTATTTTGAAGCGTTATCAGGAGCGTTTTCGCTATATTCTGGTTGATGAGTTTCAGGACACTAACTATACCCAGTTTCAGTTAGTTAAACTATTAGCGGCCCATCATGAGAATATTACTGTGGTTGCAGATGATGATCAATCTATCTATAAATTTAGGGGAGCAGCTATCAGTAATGTTTTGGGGTTTATGGATGTTTATCCAAAAGCTAAACAAATAGTCTTGACCCAGAACTATCGCTCAACCCAGGCAATTCTAGATACTGCCTATCGTCTCATAAATTACAACAACCCCGACCGCCTTGAATTTAGAAATAATATTGATAAGCGTCTTATCTCTGGGGTAAAAGGGGGAAAGGTAATAAAACACCTCCATTATGATACCCTCTCCAGTGAAGCAGAGGGAGTAGCTAAATTAATCAAGGAAAAGGTAGAGAGGGAAAATTGCAGCTACCGAGATTTTGCCATTCTCGTACGGGCAAATAAGAGTGCTGATCCCTTTCTGCGCTCCTTGAATATGGTGGATATACCCTGGACTTTTTCAGGAAATAAAGGCCTGTACTCGCGTGAGGAGGTCCAGTTTCTCATTTCCTTTTTACAAAGTGTGGCTGACTTTGAGGATAGCGTTAGCCTTTACTATCTTGCTGCTTCTGAAGTTTATCAGCTTTCGGCCAGAAATCTTACTTTATGTATGAACTATGCCAGCCGCAGAAATCGCTCCCTTTTTTATACCTTTTCTCGGGTTCCAGAAATTTCAGAGTTGGATGAGGAAATTTCTCCAGAAAGTAAAGCCACTATTGAGAAGATAATCAGGGATTTAGAAGAGTATGCAGATTTGTCAATCAAGCACACTACAGGCGAGGTGCTTTATAAATTTATTAGCCAGAGTGGATGGCTTAAAAAGCTGACTTCCTCCCCCTCTTCATCCAGTGAAGAGAAACTTAAAAATGTAGCCAGGTTCTTTGATATTGTTCGCAGTACCTCGGCTGTCCTCACTCATGATAGAGTCTCTCAGTTTACCAGCTATCTTAACTTGCTTATGGAGGCCGGGGATAACCCTGCCGTAGCTGAGGCTGATACGGAAGCTGACGCAGTCAATGTCCTTACAGTGCATAAGGCAAAAGGACTGGAGTTTCCCATAGTTATTGTGGTGGGTTTAGTTTCTGGGCGATTTCCCAGCCGCTGGCGCCGCGAGAGCATTCCTTTACCCGATTCTCTTATTAAAGATATCCTGCCCAGTGGCGATTTTCATCTTCAAGAAGAAAGACGTCTCTTTTATGTGGGGATGACTCGCGCCAAAAAGGAAATTTACTTTACCAGTGCTCAGGATTATGGAGGTAAACGCCCCAAAAAAGTATCACAGTTTATCGTGGAAGCTCTGGATTTGGGTAAAAAAGAGATGCTCATTCATAAGGCCTCTGCACTGGAGGTGATTGGACGCAGTGCTCCGCCACTGAGTAAACCTCACCAGTTGTATGAGTCAGTTCCCGAGAGGCGGGTATTAACTCTGAGCTACTGGCAGATAGATGACTACCTTACCTGTCCCTTGAAATATAAGTATGTTCATATACTTCATGTACCTATTATGCAGCATCACGCTGTGGTCTACGGCAGGGCTCTTCACGGAGCAGTACAAGAATATTATCGCCGCAAACTAGCAGGAAACAAGGTCAAGGAAGAGGATATTATCTCTGTTTTTCAGAAGTTCTGGACAAGTGAAGGATTCTTAAGCCGTCAGCATGAAGAGCAGCGATTAGAAGAGGGCCAAGAGGTACTGCATCGTTTTTATCAGAGAGTACAGGCCGAAGAACGTCTTCCTGTCTATGTAGAAAAGGAATTTAGTTTTTTATTGGGGAATAATCGGATTATTGGACGCTGGGACCGTGTGGATGTACATAATGGAGAAGTCTGTATCATTGATTTTAAATCATCCAATGTTCGGGAGAAAAAAAAGGCAGATAAAAGAACAAGGGAAAGCTTGCAGTTAGCTATTTATGCTCTTGCCTATCAAAAAGTATTTGGAAAGATCCCAGAGCGAGTAGAACTTCATTTTTTAGGATCAGGTCTGGTGGGGGCAGCGACCCTGGATGAGGATAATCTTGCCCGGACCATAGAGAAAATCAACGAAGCAGCGGCAGGAATTCGTGCTCGCTCTTATGAGGCTAAGCCAAGTTACGGGGCCTGTCATCTGCTTACCTGTGCTTATCAAGGGATATGTACTCATTATGTTCGTAGTTCGTAGTTCGTCGACAAGAAAAGCGGTTATCGGTTCGCGGTTAGCGAAAACCGAACGCCAAACCCTTATCGCTTACAGCTTACAGCTTACAGCTGGAAAGGAGAGAGGTAATGAAAGCTAAAGAGAGGCTAATTTTAGCTCTGGATGTGGATACTCAAGCCGAAGTTGAAACTTTGGTAGAAGAGTTAAGTGATTTTGTGGGGTTCTTTAAAGTAGGACATCGCTTATTTACCAGGTACGGGCCAAAGATTATAGAAGTTATTAAAAAGAAAGGGGCTAGAGTTTTTTACGATGCAAAGTTTTACGATATTTCCTCTGTGGTGGAAAAAGCTGCTGCGGTGGTGGCAGAGTTGGGAGTGGATATGTTTACCTTACATACCCTGGGAGGTTTTGAGATGCTCCAAGCAGCACTCAAAGCAGCAAAGGCAAAAAATAAAGAAATTAAGGTATTGGGGGTTACCTTGCTCACTTCCCTGGATTCCCGAATCCTGAAAGAAGATCTGGGAATAGAAAGAGAGTTAAAAGAAGAAGTCATCCACTTAGCTTCTCTAGCTAGAAAAGCAGGATTAGATGGGGTGGTCGTTTCTCCTTATGAAGCCAGTGAGCTACGCGAAAAGTTTGGAGGTGATTTTCTTCTGGTTGTACCAGGAATAAGACCGAAAGGATATAAAAAAAACGAGCAAAAAAGAGTACTGGGCCCAAAAGAGGCTATTAGAAGGGGGGCTGATTTTCTGGTGGTGGGACGTCCTATCCTAACCTCAGATAATCCAGTAGAAACAACCAAAAGAATCTTAAAAGAGATAGAGAATTAATGAAACTACGGCTGCCTAAGACTGTGCGGGTTTTAATCTTAATTGGTGCTGTCTACGGCTTTCTTTTAAGTGTAAATCTTCTTGGCGGTTCTTTGAAATTATTGGGTAAAGGATTTGTTACCGGGCTGATCAGCAACACCTCAAATCCTTTTATAGGACTCTTTATCGGTATCCTTGCTACCTCTTTAGTTCAAAGCTCTTCAGTCACTACCTGTATTGTAGTTGCCTTTGTGGGTACAGGAACCCTTAGCATAACCAATGCTATTCCCATTATTATGGGAGCAAATATTGGTACTACAGTGACAAATATTTTGGTTTCCATGGCTCATATTACCAGAAAGGGAGAGTTTGAACGAGCTTTTTCTGCTGCCGTTGTCCATGATTTCTTCAATCTTCTTTGTGTTCTTGTTTTTTTTCCTCTGGAAATCTATTTCCATATTATAGAGAAAGTTTCCTACTTTTTAGCCGGGATGTTTCAAGATATGGGGGGGCTAGAGATAGCCAACCCTTTAAAGATTATTCTTGATCCTTCCACCGAGTTTATAAAAGATTTACTTACCCATAGTCCTTTGCTCATTCTTTTTCTTTCTCTGATTTTTATTTTTATTGCTTTAACTATTCTGGTAGCTATGACCCGGTCTTTAATGAGTGAGAGAACGGAATTATTTTTAGATAAATATCTATTTGGTACACCAGGAAAAAGTTTCCTCCTTGGGCTCTTATTAACAGCTATAATTCAATCCAGTTCAGTTACTACTTCTTTGGTAGTACCTTTAGTGGGAGCAGGTCTTTTAACCTTAAGAAAAATCTACCCCTATGCTCTGGGAGCGAATTTGGGAACGGTAATTACTGCTATTCTTGCTTCTTTAGTCACGGG
Organism: Clostridia bacterium; assembly: GCA_030610745.1. Taxonomy (GTDB): domain Bacteria; phylum Aerophobota; class Aerophobia; order Aerophobales; family AE-B3A; genus JAUWRC01. The sequence continues at coordinate 6,702 of JAUWRC010000035.1, read as the reverse complement.
GTCCTTTGTCGGGGTACAGGCAGCATTTGCTCATTTGAGTTTTAATATTCTTGGTATTTTGGTGTGGTATCCCTTAAGAGAAGCTCCCTTAAGACTTGCGGAAGGATTTAGCTCTTTTGTTAAAGAAAAAAGATTCTTAGCTCTGGTTTATATGGTTTTGGGCTTTTTTGTAATTCCCCTTTTTTTAATCATTTTCACCAGGAGGTAAAATATGTTTAGAGAGTTTTTTGAAATTTGGAAAAAGGCGGGCCTTTTAAGTATGGCTACTGGAGAAGTGGAGAAAATGCTTCTTATGGCTAAGGATATGTTTACTTTCTCCCTTCAAGTTTTAATGGATAAAGAAAAAGAGGAGGAGGATATATACGAAGTTGACCAGAAGCTTAATAAGCTCATGATTAATGTGCGTAAGAAAATCCTGGAACATCTTTCTGTAAATCCTTCCCAGGATGTTACCTCTTGCTTAATTCTCATTACTATTATCATAGATATAGAAAGAATTGGCGATTATTCTAAGAACTTAATTGAGCTTTCTCATAGGTATCCCTCTCCACTTGAAGAAGGATATACCGGGAGGATAAGGGAAATCAAAAATGAAATAACCGAACTATTTGACCAGACAATAAATGCCTTTAAAAATGCAGACATTGAGTTAGGGAAAGAGATTATGGCAAGACATGCTAAGCTGGCTCCTCTCTGCGAGAAGATCATAGATGATCTTATTGAAGATACAGAAATTTCCAGCAAAATAGGCATTGTATATGCTCTTCTTGCCCGGCATCTAAAGCGAGTAAGCGCTCATTTGAAGAACATCGCTTCCAGTGTAGTCAATCCCTTTCATAGATTAGGATATAAGCCCAAGGACTCCGGCTAAAGGTTAAGAGGCTAGGGGCTCAATTTTTGGAGATAGTGTAGGTGCTGGCGTTGGTACTATTTCTCCTTGCTCTGCAGGAACTCTCTTATTTCCTCTCCCTTGGGGGTAGCGGTGCGATTTATCGCACATTGTAGGGTGAGGGGGTAAGGGGAAAAACTCAATTTTCTGGGAATGAGTAGGCGTGGGTGTCAGGGGTTTGCTTCGGGTATCCTTCCAGGAGAAAATCGAAAACTACAGAAATCTATACTCACGTTAGCCAGCGGGATATCGGACGGATTAAAAGCCCTTTGGATTTTGGAAGTAGATGAAAAGTAGTTATATGAAATTGCCACAAGGTGAATATAAGTATGGGTAGAGTTGATTTTTCAAAAATCGCCACCAAATACGAGGATTATTCCTTGGTACAGAAATCCGCAGCAGAGGTACTTTTAAAGCTTTTAGAAATTGGAGATAATGATGATGTTTTAGATTTGGGATGTGGAGTTGGTAATCTAACAAGAAAGATAAGAGAAATAACTAAAGGTAAAGTAGTTGGAATTGATCCGTCAGAAGGGATGATCAGAGAAGCAATAGAGAAAAGTATATGTTTAGACATAACTTTTGAGGTAAAAAGCGCGGAGGAGTTAAACTATAGGGACTATTTCAATGTAATATTTTGTAACTCTTCATTTCAATGGTTTAGAGATCCACAAAAAGCAATTGGAAATTGTTATGCAGCTCTACGGAAAGGCGGTAGAATTGGGATACAGGCGCCAGCTAAAAAGGCATATAGCCCCAATTTTATAGAAGCAGTTGAAAAGGTAAAAGAAGATACAAGAACAAAAGACATTTTCACTCGCTTTAAAGAGCCTTGGTTTTTTCTTGAAACAGCAAACGAATACAGAGAGTTGTTTGAGGAATGTGGATTTAGGGTGGTTTCATCTGAAATAGATAGCGTAAGGACGAAACACACACCGGAAGAGGTTTTCAACATATTTTCATCAGCTGCTGTTGCGGGCTATCTAAACCAAGATTTTTATGATGTTGAGATCGAAGCAAGTTATATGGATTCCTTTAAGGAGATAGTGAAAGATACTTTTGTCCAGCAGGCGAATAACCACGGAGAGGTAATGTTGGTATTCAATAGGATATTTTTAGTGGCGGTCAAAGAATGAATAGGATGTGGCAACTTCATATAACACAGCATAAAAGATTCGTGCCTTTCGGCACTCACCCAAATTCGCTTACCATGTTCGCTGGAATGAAAGCAAACTTTCTTCCAGCGAACTTCGCAAACCCGCAGAACGTTAACTGAATTTCTCAGCGTTCTCGGCGTGCTCTGCGGTAAAATATGATAGGTTACGTATAGGAAATTGCTTTTTAGGCGAGCTTTTGGTATAATGGAACTTGCTGGGCGGGTTATATTTACCGCAAAATATGCCAATTTGAAGGTATAAACAAAGTATTTTGGATATAAGTAAATGACATCTGGCTGAACAGATGAATAAAATTTAGGGAAGGGGAAATATGAAAGTAATAAAGGAGTATACTTATGTAACGCGTAAAAAAGAAATCTTGAATGGGGAACCGATCATTGAAGGAACACGGACCTCGGTAAGGGCAATTGTAGAGCTATGGAGAGCAGGGATAAGCCCTGAGGAAATTGTTGATAAACTTCCTCATCTCACTTTAGGGCAAGTGTTTGGGGCACTCAGTTTTTATAGTGATCACAGAGAAGAGATTAATAAATATATAAGAGAGAATACAATTCCTGAAGATTTAATAGACCCCATTGTAAAAGACTTAAAATGAAATTATTTATAGAGTTGTATCTTGATGAAGATGTTTCTGTGCTTCTGGCTAAACTTTTGAGAGCACGGGGATTTAAGGTGATCACTACCCGAGATGCTAAGATGTTAGGTGCCAGTGATAAGGAACAATTAGAATACGTTGTTAGGGAAGAAAAAGTTTTTTTAACCCATAACCGTTTGCATTTTGAAAAACTCCATGAAGAGTATTTAAGAGAAAACAAAGAGCATTATGGGATAATTATTGCTACCAGGCAGAATGAATACATTATTTTAAAACGACTGCTTAAGATTATAGATAATATAAGTGCGGATGAAATGAAGAATCAGCTTAGATATATTTAGTAGTATCAGTATGAAAAGGGACAGGCTACTTTTTTCCACCAGGCCATTCTTGGACAAAAAAGTAGCCTGTCCCTTTTTTCCTTTTTTCTCAATTTTCTGGGAATGAGTAAGCGTGGGTGTCAGGGGTTTGTTTTGGGTATCCTTCCAGGAGAAAGTCTTCTCCTATTTTCTTTACTGATTTTATGTCAAAGTAAGGAGTTTCCTTCAAAAATTCAACCCCTTTTCCTTCTACCCAGGTAGGGGCATTCCTTCCCCCTATTATGCGAGGGGCGAGGAAAAGAAAGATTTTATCTACACTTTTTTTCTCAAAAAAAGAGGCGATTACCTCTCCTCCTCCTTCAACTAAAAGATTCATTATTTCCAGCTCCCCCAGTTTTTTCAGGACTTGGGTAAGATTCACTCTTCCTTCTTCTGCTTGAACTATGGCCACCTTAACTCCTTTATTCTCCAGCTCTTTCAGTTTTTGCTTATCCGCCCCAGAGGTAGTGAATATGAAAGTATCAGCCCTTTCCTGGTCAATCAAAATCCGTGCCTCTAAAGGAATTCTTAACTTACTGTCCAGAACAATGCGAGCAAAATTCTTTTCAAAAGGAGGAAGCAAGGATGGGTCATCGCTGATTATGGTGTTTATCCCCACCAAAATGGCATCCATCCTATCCCTCAGGGAATGGGCAAATTTACGCGCTTCTTCGCTAGTTATCCATCTGGATTCTCTTTTATAAGTGGCAATCTTTCCATCCAGGCTGCTGGCTACTTTTACAGTGACAAAAGGAACTCTTCTTCTTATATATTTTAAAAAAGCCTCATTTACCTTTTTCGCTTCTTCTTCGCAGGTTCCTATTTGAGTTTCTATTCCCTCTTTTTCTAGCTGCTTGATTCCTCCTCCCGAAGTAGGGTCTAGAGTAGCTGCTACTACCCTTGCAATACCGGCTTGAATTATCTTTTGTGTACAGGGAGGAGTTTTTCCATACCGATTGCATGGTTCCAGGCTGACGTACAAAGTGGCATCTCTGGTGTTATTCTTTGCTTTTTCAATAGCCTCCACCTCAGCATGAGGTCCCCCAAAGTAGTGGTGGAACCCAGTAGCGATTAGCTTTCCCTCTTTGATAAGCACCGCTCCTACCATAGGATTAGGGGATACTTTTCCTTCTCCTTTTTTAGCTAACTCCAGAGCCAGCCTCATCCATTTCTTGTCCTCTACTGCTTTTATTACTTTTATTCCAGCAGTATTATATCCCTGGCTCAAAATCCTCCTCCTTATCGGCTTCAAACTCCTTGTGAATAGCTCTTACTGCCTTCTTTCCTTGACTCTTTTTAACTACACAAGATATCTTTATTTCCGAAGTGCTTATCATATCAATGTTTATTTTTTCTCTGCCGAGGGCGGTAAACATCCGGGCAGCAACGCCGGGATGAGACTGCATTCCTGCTCCTACTAAGGAGACTTTAGCCATGTCAGAGTCATAAAATACCTCTTTTATCCCCCACTCTTTCTTTATTTTTTCCATCACTTTTTCTACTTCTTTTAGGTCTTTCTCTTCTACCGTAAAGGAAATATCATTCTTTCCTTCTTTGGTGCTGCTTTGTACAATCATATCCACATTAATGTTGGCCCTGGCTAATTCGGTGAAAATAAATCCAGCTATCCCCGGCCTGTCAGCTACTCCCTTAATGGTTACTCTGGCCTCTTTTTCATTAAGCACAATTCCGGATACCACAAAGCGTTCCATAGGTTTTTCTTCAATCAATTATTGTTCCCTCCTCTTTCTAGCGTATAGCGTTTAGTGTCGCTTTGCTCCATTTCCCCCTCACCCTTTCTTTAGCGTATAGCGGGTAGCGTATAGCGTTTAGTAGCGATGTGATTTATCACACAATTGTCGGATGAACCCGACCGCTATAAATCGGGACTGTAGCGGTGCCATTTATGGCACAAGTTATTCAATTATTGTTCCCTCTTTTTGACTGAAACTAGAACGGATATGCAGAGGAACTTTATATTTTTTAGCCATTTCTACCGCTCTAAGGTGAATAACTTTAGCCCCTAAACTAGCCATTTCCAGCATTTCCTCATAAGAGATACGTTTAAGTTTTCTTGCTTCAGGTATAATTTGGGGATCAGTTATGTATACTCCCTCTACATCAGTATAAATCTCACATAAGTCCGCTCCTAATGCAGCAGCCAGAGCCACTGCTGTTGTGTCTGAGCCTCCTCTTCCCAGGGTAGTGATAGTATTTTGAGAGGTAACTCCCTGATAGCCGGCTACTACTACAATTTTATCTTCTCTGATTTCTTTTTGGATTATTTTTGTCTCGATTCTCAGGATGCGAGCTTTACTGTAAGCTTCATCAGTAATTATTCCTACCTGAGGGCCGCTAAAAGCCGCTGCTTTACCTCCTAAGCTGTGAAGAGCCATAGATAACAAGGCAGAGGAGACGATTTCTCCCGTGGACAGGAGCATATCCAGTTCTCTTTTTGGGGGATGAGAATTAACTTGCCAGGCAAGCTCTAGTAATTCATCGGTGGTATTCCCCATAGCTGAGACCACTGTTACTATATTATTTCCCTTCCTTTTTGCCTCTAATACCCTTTTGGCTACCTCTTTGATTTTTTCAGGAGAACTAACCGAGCTCCCTCCATATTTTTGTACAATTAAAGCCAATTTTTTCTCCTAACTTACAACTTACAGCTTGCCTAGCTGCTCTAATACATATTTTCTGATATTTTGGGGAGAGGGAGAATCTGCCACTATCCTGCCATCCTCTATTACTGACTTTAATAAAGGAATAAAATTTCCTCCGCAAGAGCATTTCTCTATTTTTCTCTCGAAAGGAAGAGTCTGGTGAGTCCGGCAAGAGGAGCATTGCCAGACTTGTTTTTTCCCGGAGCGTTTTCCTTTTTTAGCAAAAGGTTTTCCTTCCACCTCAACTATATCTAAAGAAAAGTCTATCACTGGAGCATTGCTTATCCAGGTACCCACTCCAAAAGCATCGGCTATAGAACTAAGAAGGTTAATTTTCTCTTCGTCCATTCCTCCGGAAACAAAAAGTTTTATGGCTTTGAATCCTCGCAAATCCAATTCCCATCTTATCTCTTCTAAAAGCTCTAAAAGATCGCCTCTTCTGGAAGGGGGAGTATCTATCCTTACAGCGAAGAGGTTTTTACCCAGTGCTTCTGCCACTCTAAGAGTTTCAAACTTCTCATCCCCTAATGTATCTATCAGAGCTACTCGCTTTACTCCAGGCTCAATGACTTCGTGAAAAAGCTGGGTAGCTTTCAGTGTGTCTCCTGCTACCAGAACAAGAGCATGGGGGATAGTACCCACAGGCTCTTCTTTCAGTTCTTTTGCGCTCTTACTTACAGCTACTCCATCGCACCCTCCTATAAAGCAGGCTCTGTCCAACATAGGAGTTATCCCCGGGTGCATCCTTCTTGCTCCAAAGTGATAGATAGCCTTACCCCGGGAGACTTTTTTGCAGCGGGCTGCCCGCGTGGCTACTCCAGAAGCCTGGCAAATTAGACCTAAAAGAGAGGTTTCATATTTAGCGAATTCGCTGTAATTACCTTCTATAGTTAAGACTGGCTCAGAAGGATAAAAGAGGCTCCCCTCAGGCATACTCCAGACTTTAATCTTTAGCCCTTCAAGTAAATAGAGTGCCTCATCTAAGCCAGCCAGGACGGCCCATTTATAATCTGAAGGA
>JAUWRC010000040.1 GCA_030610745.1 Clostridia bacterium | reverse complement strand
ATTGACAATATTGAAATTGATTGTACGATAATATCGTAAAACGATATACTAATTTAAGATTAATGCATTCTGGCTATCTTATTCTTACTCCGAGATGCAGCCTTGAATGAAGGAATTTACCTCGGATTAGAGATGAAAAATTAAACAAAGGAGTTGTATTTGTGTTTCGTCCTGCTAGCGTTGAGAAATCTATCAGACTAAAATTAGCTCATCTTAACCCTAAAGATAGTTACAACCCAATTAAGGCTAAAAATAATCCAAGGAGGGTATAGCATGAATTCAAAAGATAGGATGGTTAAGACCTTAAACGGGGAGAAACCAGATACAGTAGCTGTTGCTCCCCACTGGTGGGGCCATTATAAATTTGAGATAGCAGGCAAGGATTATATAACAGACTGGTACAGGGACGGGTCTTCTATGGTTGAAATATACGCCAAATTTTATGAAACTTTTAAACCTGATTGGTTTCACCTTCATGGTGGTACCCCTGGCTACTATAAGTACCTCAGGGTGAGGAAGGAAGGTGACAGATTCTTTTTAATAAACCCTCTTGGCTGGGAGCCACCAATTGGAGGTTGGTGTGATGAGATACTCAAGGATGAGTTTTTATACTCTCAGAGAAGAAAACCTAAACTTACCAGCCTCCAGTCCAAACAACAGATAGATGAGTATCTTGAAACATACGTAAAAGTGGATGCTGAATCTATTATTGAGGCAGGATTTACTGATCACATAAGAGGAATTGTTCGTCAGTACGGCGATGAGGTTTTCCTTGCTGTTCACATAGGTTCCCCAGCTAGCCATATTTTCACCCCTCACGTAGGAATAATGGGTTTTGAAAAGACAATGATTGCCCTTATGGAGCAACCTGAGTTGATGAAGTACTTAATAGAAAAGGTTTCCCAGATAAGTCTTGAGTGGGCCAAAGCTTATGCTGAGGCTGGCTGTGATGCCTTTATTATTTCTGAGGCAGAATTCTCCTCAGATTTAATATCGCCTAAGATGTACGAGGAGATACTTTTTGATATTCATCAAAGATATTTTAAAGAAATTTCTGAAATGGGGATGTTCCCAATGCTCTGTTTCTTCGGTAACATAAATCCTCTTATAAAATATATCAATAAAATCGGAATAAAGGCTTTAATGGTTGAAGAAAGTAGAAAGGGATTTAGCATGGATATTTTGAAAACCAGGGAAATACTAGATGAAGAAATTACTCTTTTTGGAAATATTGATCCCTATGAGGTATTAGTTAAAGGGGGGCCAGAGGATGTGGAAAAGGCGGTCAAAAAACAACTTTTAGCTGCTCAAAGGGGAAGATTTATCATCTCTAATGGAAGTCCTCTGATAAGGGGAACTCCTGTAGAAAACGTTAAGACAATGATAGAGGCAACTCGCCGATATGGAAAAAATCCACAATACTGAATTTTTTGACAGGGAAGGTGTAAGTTGGAGAAAAGTCAAGGAATCAAATTTCAAGTACTAAATACCCCACTTTTTATAAGAGAAGGGAATAATTTGAAACAGGTACTTTCAGTAAAGATAGAGAATAACCGGGGCACCCTGAAAAATGGTAAGCTGAAGGTAGATATGCTCAAGAGAAATCTTTGTTTTGACATTCCTTTAATTACCAGGGGGGTAAATGTACATCCTATTAGTATCCCAGAGGTTGATAAAGCTACCCTGGCCACTTTCAGGTTAATTGTAGGTTCCTCAAAATGGATGCATAAAAGGGTTATAGAAAGAAAAAGACACTGGAAGATTCATTTAATTCCATTTTCTCACCATGATATTGGATATACTGACCTGCAACCCCTGGTAGTGGCTAAACATAAAAGATATTTTGATAAGGTTATTGAATACTGTAGGGAAAGCGAAGGCTACCCGGAGGAAGCCAGGTTCAAGTGGACCTGCGATACTGCATGGGCTGTTAAGAACTACCTTGATGATCCCCGAACAAGGGGCAAAGATTTTCTGGAACTAGTAAAGAAAGGAAAGGTTGAGGTGACAGCCCTTTTTGCGGCCCTATCTTCACCTTTGCTCAGCAGTGAGGAGCTTATTAGAGCATTATACTATACCTTTGAGCTTAAAAGAAAGTACCAAGTTCCAATTAAAACCGCAATGACTACAGATATACCAGGCCATCCCTGGGTTCTTCCCCATCTCCTTTCAAAAGCTGGTATAAGGTATTTATCTACAGCAGTTAATCAAGCCTACTCCCAAAATAACCAGTCAAGAGCAAAGGCTCCTTATCTACCCAGGCCATTTTACTGGGAATCTCCGGATGGCAGCAGAGTCCTTACCTGGAATGCTGACCTGGATTATACCTATCTTGAAGGTTTCCTATTGGGGTGCGTGGAGGATTTTCGCAAAGAATACAAAAATCTACGTGAATATGTACTCTCTTTCCATAATGAAGATCTAAAGCATCTTTTAAAGATTCCTGACAGGGCTTTACCTGAACATCTTGAGCTACTGGCGAAGAAAGGCTATCCCTATGATGCCATTCAATTACGTGCACCTTCAGGAATCCTGGGAGATAACCTTCCACCGACTTTTAAGATAGTTGAGACTGTCAGGGAATGGAATAAACAATGGGCTTATCCTAAATTAATAATAAGTACAAACGCTGAGTTTTTCCAATATATGGAAAGGGCTTATCATAAAAGATTTCCCTCCTATAAAGGTGACTGGACAGATTGGTGGGCAGATGGCCCTGCCTCTTCTGCCTATGAGACAGGCCTAAATAGGATTACTCATGAAGAGTTGGCCTCAGCGGAAAAATTCTCCAGTCTGGCATTTTCCATAAATAAAGAATGTAGCTATCCGGCAGGGGATATTAGCAAGGCCTATAAAAATATGATGTTATTTGATGAGCATACCTGGGGCATGCATAATTGTTTCCGAAACCCGCATTCTCATTTAACTAAGATCCATTGGAGAATAAAATCCTCCTTTGCCTACGATGCATCCTGGATAGCCAGAGATACATTGAAAAAAAGTTTAACCAGAATTGCATCAAATATTAAAACAGAGGATGGATGCTATCATATAGCTATTTTTAATTCTCTATCCTGGCCTAGAACAAACCTGGTAAATCTTTCTCTTCCTCTGGATATATGCAATGATGGTAATTTCAAAATAATAGATGTAAAGACGGATGAGCCTTTACCCTATCAAATTGTAGATTATTTGCCAGAGGAAAAGATTTATAGGATTATGTTTGCAGCCGGGAAAGTCCCTCCCCTTGGTTATAAAAGTTATAAAATATTACCCCATACAGAGAAAGCCAGTTTTGACAAAGGGGAAAAAGGAAAAAATAGTATAGAGAATTCCTATTATAAGATTTCTTTAGACCCCCAGACGGCAGGGGTAATAAGTATTTTTGACAAGGAATTGAGGCAGGAACTGGTGGATAAAGAAAGCAGCTATAAGGTCAATGAATACGTTTATGATAGAGGAGAGCCACCTCTTAACAAAAGATTTTTCCCGGCCAGGGCAAAAAAGATTATAAGCAAGGATGGACCATTATCAGAATCTTTAATTACCATCTCTACAGGGAAGATGGCCCCTTCAATACACCAGGAAATCAGACTCTACAAGAACATAAAGAGGATTGATTTTATCAACACAGTAGATAAAAAAAAGACCCTTGCCAAAGAAGGAATATACTATGCTTTCCCCTTTAATATTAGGGGAGGAGAATTCAAGCTGGATATTCCTGGGGCAATTTTGCGTCCCCAGGTAGATCAACTTCCAGGCACCTGTCGAGATTGGTATTCTTTCCAGCATTGGCTAGATGTATCAAATTCTGATTATGGCTTAGTCTTTTCCTCCAGAGAAACTGGACTGGTATCTTTGGGCGACATAAATACAGGAAAATGGCTTGAGGAGTTATCTTTAACCAATACTAATTTCTTCATTTATATAATGACTAACTACTGGAATACCAATTTTAGACCATCTCAGGGGGGCAGGCTCACTTTTCACTTTTCACTCTTCACCTATTCTGGTAAATTTGATGTTCTGCGCTCGAGTAAGTTTGGACGGGGTTGCTCTGCCCCATTAGTCCCGGTTATTTTAAAGAAAAATCAAAAAGGTATCCTTCCCTTCAAGGAATTCACCTTTTGTCAGGTTGACAAACCAAATGTGATGGTGATGGCTATTAAACAAGCAGAAGATAAGAAAGGATATATAATCAGGCTCCATGAATTTAGCGGAGAGAAGAGTCTCTTCGAGATAAAATTTCCACTTCTGAAAGTTTCAAGAGCCTACCAGACAAATATAGTAGAGGAAAATATAGACTCTCTTAAGGTAAATAGGAACAATATTATAACTTTGCCCATCAAAGGCTGGGGAATAGAAACAATTCGAATAATACCAGCTTAAGAAAAAATTGGAGGAATTGCAGCAATGACAGGGAAAGAACGCATCAAGAAAGCTTTTGCTAACACGGGGGAACCAGATCGGGTCCCCGTGGAGCCGGGCCTTGATTTTGATACCTTGGCTGACTTATCCGGCCTCGATTACTGGAAATACCAGGGGCAAGGACATACTGAACTGAGCAGCCTGATTGCCTGGGGCGATCGGCTGGGGTTTGACCTGTACTATTTTGCCGCCGGGATTCCCGAACCCAATCCACCTGAGAGTGTCCATGTTACTACGAGAAAGTGGCAGGAAGAAGAAGTTCGTATCGTGGAGACAAACGTGAGGACACCTTCAGGACATATCCAGCAGCGCCGCCGCTATCCCAGGCACAACCCCGAGTATTCTCACGAGAAGTTCATCAAAGACCTTCATACCGATTGGCCGGTATTTAAGGACTATTTCGGGGAAGAGTGGTTACCTCACCCCCGGTATTTTGAAGAATACGCACGTGCTGGGGACCGCGGGGTGGTCGGGGTGGTCGTCCACAGCCCCATTGACTGGTGGCAGGAATACCGTCATGGCGATGTAGAACAGGTGATATTCGACCTCTACGACGAAAAAGCACTAATGGAAGAGGTTTTCGAATACTACCAGGCTCACAGCTTTGCCTACCTTGAGGCAGCAGCTAAATTAGATCCTAAGCCTGATTTTGTGATGATTCATGGGTCAACTTGTTCGGCGAGTGTGATTTCACCGAATTTCTTTAAAACCTATGCCCTTCCTTATATTCAACAAGCCACTGCTTTACTCAAGAACGCGGGAATCCTGAGTCTATTCCACGTCTGCGGCAGGAGCAATGAATGGCTTAGTATGCTTGCCCAGACAGACTTAAATGTAATAGATGCCCTGGAACATCCCCCTGCTGGTAATGTTGATCTGGCCAGGGCGAAGAAGCTTTACGGGGATCGGGTCTGTCTAAAGGGAAATGTTTCAGCGATTACGATGACTTATGGTACGCCCCGGGAAGTTCGCCAGGAGGTCATAAGCTGTCTTGACGCCGCGGCTGCAGGTGGCGGATATGTGCTCGCTGTCGGAGATAGTATCGGGCCAAAAGCGAATCTTAAAAATATTGAAGAGATGGTCAACACCGCTCTCAAGTATGGATGCTATTGAGTGGAGAAAAAAATGCAAGCAAAAGTTGGCTTAGCCCTGGTAGCAGCAAAATGTTTTTGGGATAGAAAAGTCCAAAGTTATAGAAAACTCCCAGAGCTAATTAAGAAGGATGCAGAAAATATTGTGGGCAGGCTTTCAAAACATATGAGGATAGTAAATACTGGAATAGTAACCTCTATACAAGAAGCAGAAATAGCTATCCAGGAGTTTAAAAAAGAAAAAGTCGAGCTTTTAATAATTTGTCCTACAATGTGGAGTGAGGATCAACCTTTGATAAAACTCGTAAATGAGATGAGCGAAGTTCCCCTTCTTTTATGGTGTTATTCTCCCTACCACAAACTGCCATCTAAGGTAAGTGCCTTGAATCTATTTAGAGGGTCCGGTTCTGTAGGACTCTTTCAGGCAAGTGGTCCCCTGAAGAGATTGGGAAGAGATTTTGGTTTTGTCATGGGAGATCCAGAGGATGAAGAAACCATCCATAACATTGTAGAATACACTCAGCTAGTAAAGTTAGCCGGGGAGCTTCAAGAAGTTAAGCTAGGTATACTTCCTTCAAGGTGCGAGGTGATGACAGATTTATATGTTGATGAATTTAGTTTAACAAGCATACTTGGCCCTGTACTGAAGTACATTTCAGTAGGGCAGCTTCTCTCAGCTTCCCAGGAAATTGATACCTCAAGGGTCAAGGCTAATGTGGATCTTCTTAAGAGAAGATATAAAATAAGGGGCGTAAGTAATAAAGCTCTATATCAGGCAGTTAGAACTTCTCTGGGAGTGGCAGAGTTAGTGGATAGATTTTGCCTTGATGCCCTGGCCATTGATGACCTCTCTGAAGAACTCCACAAAATCATGGGACTTCGTCCCTGTCTTTACCTTCCTCTTCTTCAGGAAAAAGATATAGTTATTAGTATGGAAGGTGATATTACTGGAGTAGTGGCCATGTTTGTACTTAAGAGATTGGCCAATAATCCGGTTATGTTTACTGAATTTTTTAATTTCGATAAGACAAACAATTCTGTTATAGCAGGCCATGCTGGTCTTCAAAATCCTCGTTTAGCTGAAAACGATGATGGAGTTATAATTACTCCCGACTATGAATTCCAGGGTTCATCAGAGTTTGAAGGTGCATGGATGGAGTTTACGGCTAAGCCGGGTCAGGTGACCTTGCTACAGATTGTTCCAAAAATAGAAGGGTTTAAAATGATTGTAGCCACAGGTGAAGCTTTAGGTCCTGGCGGTGTAAAAGCGGAAGGATTTCCTCATGTGCAGATAAAATTTAGCTTTTCTCTGGATGATTTTTTTAATCAGGTAGTTAGAGGTGGGGCTACTCATCACTGGGCTATGGTTCACGGAGATGTAAAAAGTAAACTAAAAATGTTGGCAGAGCTGCTCAAACTAGAAAAATTGGTATTTTAAATATCAGCCCTGATAAGCCCTTTTTATTCGCTGAAATTTAGTCCTTGTCTGGGTTTGAAGCCTCAGGAAACCTCAGAGAAGTGGACAATATTGTCCACTTCATACAAAATTATTAAAAATAGGGACACATCCCATTTAAAAGCCCGTCCTTTCTACATCACAAGATAGGCCTTGTGCCACTATTTTCTTCCCAACGTTCAATTGACAAATTCCAGAATTAGCTGTACGATAATATCGTAAAACTATATACCAATGTTGAGTTTGATAAAACAGAAGGATAATATGAAGCAAACTATGTGGAAGGCTAGCCATGAGGATTCGCTCTTCCTTAAAAAGATTACAGAAAAGCTTATCAAAGCCTCAACCATCAAACCTGCTCAGAGGATTAAGACAGGAGAAAATACCACTGGTTTTTCCCTTCTTCTCCCCGGGTACAGTACCGAGGACTACTCTAGCTACCCTGCATTCTGGGTTCGTGATCCAGCCTGGATAGCAGAAAGTGGTTTGATTCCAGCAGAAGAGGTATGGGGATGGATTCTCCTTATAAGCAAAACAATGTCCGCAGATAAGCCCAGAAATCTGGCCAGTGGCGGCGTTATTCTTCCTTACTCGTTAGCTGACCATGTTAATGTGGATGGTAGTTCTGTTTATTATCCCGGAACATACGCCTCCGACGAAACTCAAGGTCCACCCTGGGGAAAATATCCGCCGCATTGTGACCAATATTGGTTGGTTTTCGCAGCTTATATCTATGCTCAAATAGCGAGTAACTGGCAATCTTTTGGTTACCCTGTATCTACACTTTTAGGAAAGTTACCTCTCTGGGAAGTATGCGAATTGACACATAATGCCTTTCCAGTAGATCCGGAAACACAACTTTGTATTGCCGATGAGGATATAGAGGAACATATCGTGGACTGGGGCTATAATGACTCTGTAGTTAAAACTGGCAAACTACTTTTTCCTTCGCTTCTCAGACTGGAGTCTGCTTTGAAACTTTCTGAGCTTTTTGAAAAGCTTGGGGATATGGACAGAGCAATGAAATATAAGAAGCAAGCAGCCACAATTCGCAAAGCGATTGTTCCCACATTTTATGAAGAAAAACAAGGGGGAGAGGGCTGGCTGATATCAGCTACTGGAATCGGCCATAAACCCGATGTGTGGGGAACAGCATTTGCCATATATCGTGGTTTTGTTGACAATAATATAGCCAAAAAACTAGGGCAATCTCTTCTTCGTGGTTTCCGAGAAAGAACAACTGTTGTTGAAGGACAAGTTCGGCACATTCCTGAGCCTGATTTCTGGGAAATCTCTCGGGCTAACAAAGGATTTTATCAAAATGGTGCCTATTGGGGTTATCCCACAGGATGGTACATATACGCTTTAACACTCATTGACGAAGGTGCTGGAAGAGGTATGTTTTTAGAGTTTATTACCCATTTACGTATTACTTATAGAGAAGACCTGAAGTCCTGTTTTTGGGAATGTATCAATCCTAAACTGGGACATTACAAAGATGCTGGTTATCTGACAACAGTTGCACTTCCTTATGTCTCATTGCTTGCTAAAGGTATACTGCAGATACAAAGGAGATGAAGTAGTTCAATTATACATTAAGGATACAGTAGCTGCCGTAGCCAGACCCCTCAAGGAACTCAAAAGATTTGAAAGAATAACTTTTGAGTCAGAAGAGAACAAGACAGTGAACTTCACTGAGCTGATTTAAGTTATTGAATGAGAGAGAAGAAATGAAACCGAAATTTGGAATTATTGGGTGCGGAAATATTTCACGTTTTCATTTTAATGGGCTAGAAAAAGTAGATGCGGATGTCGTTCATATTGTTGATATCAATGAAGAGGTAGCAAAACCGTATGTTGATGCTTTTGGGACACGCTTTTCCAAAGATTATAAGGAACTTATTGCTGATGCGGATGTTACAGTGGTCAGTGTTCTTACAAATGGGAAGTACCATAAAGAAATCTGTCTGGCTGCCCTGGAAGAAGGAAAGGATGTTATCTGCGAAAAAACAATGGCAGATAATGCATCGGAAGCTGAAAGAATGGTTCAGGCAGCTAAGGCATCGGGCAGGCTATTCTTTGTTTCCTATATGAAGCGTTTTTTTCCGGCAGTAGAGAAAGCAAAAGAGCTGCTGCCCGGTCTGGGGAGGCTCTTCAGTGCTCAGGTGAGGACATATCAGAACTGGGGAGGAAATTTTTATGAGCTGGAAAATGCGGATGAGTATGATTATATCCTGAATAATTATGGGGGTGCAGTAGTAAAATGTGCAGCAAGCCATATGATAGATATGACTTTGAATTTTCTGGGACGGCCCGAGAGTCTGTATTCCTGTATAGACTATGTTCCTAACTCTAGATTTGATAGAAAGGCTACTTGCCTGTTTGAATATAAAAACGGGCTGGTAGTCAGTTTTGAAGCGGCTACCCATCCTCTCAAAAGAATAGGCTATGAACGAAATTCCTGGGATGAGTTTATTCAGATAAACGGTGTTAACGGCCGTCTGGAAATATATACTGTTATGTGGGACCAGCCTGAAAACAACGGGGCCCTCTTAATCCATTACGATAATGAGAGGGAAAGCTGCACAGAATATCGTTTTGAAGCTGTTAATCCCTTTGATATCCAAACAGCCTACTTTTACAATTGTCTTGTAAAAAGAGAGCAGGGACATCCGGATGCAATAGATGGCTTTAATGTGGATGTGATTATTGAAGCTATCCAAGCCTCGGCACGGAGAAAAACCTCTGTAAAGCTAGACTGGCGTAGTTTTTGAGAAAAGAGCGAGGGACTAGGAGGAAAAGTGAAAAACATAAAGGTGGCCGCTGCCATTCATCTCCGCCCGTGAGGGGCAGTACAGAGGAAATACTAGAAGCAGAGGCAAGATACCTGCTAAAGTTTGAAACCCAAGTTAAGTAAGGCGAAATTATGAAATCGCGTGAACGTTTGCTGGTTGCTATTAAAGGTGAGAAACCGGATCACATACCACTTTATTGTGTGGTTTTTGGCTTTACTGCCCCCAAACACCTACGTTGGACCCAGAATAACCGTGAGGTTATTCACTGGTATGCAATGAGGTTAGAGCATATTCATACACTGCCAGAACCCTGGGATATAAAACAGGATTTTAAACGTGTTAACCGTTGGCTTTCTTTAGGAATTGATGATGTGCTTGATGTTTCAGTTCCCTGGAGTATGCATCCCGGTGTTCAGATAAGAGATTGGCGTGAGCCTCCATCAGACAAGGAAACTTACACTCTCCTACATCGGGAATATAATACACCGGCTGGCCTGCTGAGACACACAGTTCGGCAAACAAGAGAAAACCAGGGAGCGGGGTGGGTAATTCAGCCTGAGAAAGTGCCTCTCTTTGAGGACTTTAATATACCCCGGGCTGTGGAACATGCTGTTAGCGGCCCTGAAGACCTTCCTAAACTTCGTTATCTTCTTCAAAATCCAACATCAGAAGAGCTAATAAAGTATAAAGAGAGAATGGATCAGGTGAAGAGGTTTGCTGCTGAGCAAGGGGTTCTCGTTCAGGGATGGAGTGCCTTTGGCATGGACGGCATGGAAAAATAGGGACATATCCCATTTTTTTCAGAGAAAATAGGCAAGACTTTAGCATTTATTGAAAGAGGAGGAATTCCAATGACTAACCTAATAGCCAGGTGCTTC
>JAUWRC010000136.1 GCA_030610745.1 Clostridia bacterium | reverse complement strand
AGCGTATAGCGTATAGCGTATAGCGTATAGCGTATAGCGTATAGCGTATAGCGTATAGTAAAAAACTAAACGCTATCCGCTAAGCAAACCTAAGGAGAAAAAATGTTCTGGATAGGCTTCATCATTCCTTTGCTCATCGCCTGGTGGGTAGCCTCCGACGCAAGCAAAAGAGGCTACAGTAAAAGCGCAGTTATAGCTTGGTTTTTAGGGGTCTGGCTTATGCTGATTATATTTTTGCCCCTTTACTTTATTCTAAGGTCAAAACCGAAAAGATCGATTGGAGTATCAAAGGGACATTACGTATGTCCTTATTGTGGTAATCTTTATCAGGAAAAAGCTTCATTCTGTCCTTATTGCGGGCGAAAACTGGAAGAAGAAGGTTAAGTTAGCTCATAGCTGATGGCTTATGGCAAATTGGGTAAATAGCTAAAGCTATTTACCCGAGCATATTAACTCAGAATATGGCTCATGGCTTAAATTACCCTCCTCACAAATAAATTCAAGAATTTCTTTGCCCTAAACTCTGTAAAAGGAGAACAATTTGAAAAAGAAATTTTATATAACTACTGCTATTGCTTACGTGAATGATCTCCCTCACTTAGGACACGCTTATGAAGCTGTAGCTGCTGATACGCTAGCGAGATATAAGCGACTAAAAGGATATGAAGTTTTCTTTCTTACCGGAACGGACGAGCACGGAAGCAAGATTATCCGAGTAGCAAAAGAAAAAAATATCACCCCTGCCCAACTAGTCGATAAAATGGTAATTCGCTTTCAAGATCTCTGGAAAAAGCTGGATATCTCTTATGATGATTTTATTCGCACCACTGAAGTCCGACATACCGGGGTGGTAAGTAAGATATTTAAAAGATTATACCAACAAGGCGACATTTACAAAGGAACCTACAAAGGTTGGTACTGCATTCCCTGTGAGAGTTTCTGGCTGGAATCGCAGCTAAAAGAGGGGCGGCTTTGCCCTGAATGTGACCGAGAAGTAAAAAAAATAGAGGAAGAAGCCTACCTCTTCAGACTCTCCCGATATGAAAAGCCTCTCCTGAAATATTTTAAGGACCATCCTCGGTTTGTTCTTCCTTCCAGTAGAAAAAATGAAGCAGTGGAGTTTATTAAAGGAGGATTAAAAGATATCAGTGTTACCAGGTTAAAGTTAGATTGGGGTATACCCTGCCCTATAGAAGAAAATCACTCTATTTATGTATGGATTGATGCTCTTATTAATTATATCTCTGCCCTGGGTTATGATTCAGATGAAGGGAAGTTTTCTTCTTTTTGGCCAGCTGATGTTCACCTCATTGGAAAAGATATCCTAAGATTTCATGCTATACTCTGGCCGGCTTTTTTAATGGCTCTGGAAATAGAGCTTCCCCGCATGGTCTTTGTTCATGGATTCTGGAAAATAAAGGGAGAAAAGATGTCTAAATCTAAAGGAATTGTAGTAAGTCCTGAAGAAATTATAAAAGAGTACGGAACAGACCGCCTGCGCTATTTTCTCCTGCGGGAGGTTCCCTTTGGAGGAGATGCTAATTTTTCTCCTTCCCTTTTTATAAAGCGCGTAAATAGTGATCTGGCTAATGACCTGGGAAACCTGCTCAATAGAACCATCCCTCTGGTAATAAGGCATTGCCAGGGAAAAGTACCTCGTTTTTTTGAAGAAGAGAAAGTTTTAAAAGAGAAAATTCAAGAAGTCCTTATTCAGGTAGAGCAGGCTATGAATATCCTTTCTTTCTCAGAGGCTTTATCCGGTATTTGGAAAATAGTAAAGTTAGCTAATCTCTATATAGACAGGCGTGCTCCCTGGCAATTAGCAAAAAAAGAGAGTAAACAAAAACAGCTCCATACTGTCTTATATAACCTACTGGAGACCCTGCGTATACTTGGGATTCTACTTTTTCCCTTTATACCCGGCTCGGCACAAAAAATATGGACTCAGTTAGGCATTGAGGAAAATATAGAGAACTACCTTTTAGATAAGGGGACCGTTTGGGGACAGTTAAAGTCAGGAATTAAGGTAAAGCAAGAACCGCCACTTTTTCCCCGCATTGGAAAAGAGGCAAAGAAGTAAAGAAATAGAGAAGCAAGAAACAAAATTCGATAAAATAGAAACAGCGAACCTTTACTTCTTGCTTCTTACATCTTATAGTTGGAGAAGGAAAGCGTTGTTTTGTCGATGAACTACGAACAACGAACTAAATGGGGGAGAAGATTTGGCAAAACTTAAGGAAAAGACGGAGTACCTCTGGTATAAGTATAATTTTACCCTTCAAAAAAAGCTGGGTCAAAACTTTCTCATCGATCCCCAAATTGTTGACAGGATAATAGAGAGTTTAAAGCTAAATGGGCAAGATACAGTTTTGGAAATAGGAGCAGGAACAGGAATTTTAACAGAAAAACTCGCTCAAAAGGCAAAAAAGGTGACGGGAATAGAGATTGATAAAAAGCTATGCGAGATTTTAGAAGGGGAACTTAACAAGTATGCTAACCTGAAGATTCTCTGTGAGGATATAACTCAAATTTCTTCTGAAGAAAGGTTTGATGAGCTCGAGTCTGATAAGGTAGTAGGGAACCTACCTTATCAAATAGCCTCTCCTCTTTTATTAAACCTGGTTAAAAAGAAATGGATCAAGCTTATGGTAGTAATGGTACAAAGAGAGGTAGCAGAGAGACTGCTTTCTAAACCCGGCCATAAAAAGAGAGGCGTATTGACAGTCCTGGTGAATTACTATGCTAGAGTCAACAAGCTCATTGACGTTCCTCCTCAAGCTTTTATTCCTATGCCCAGAGTGAGATCGAGCTTACTTAAAATAGAAAGAAGAAGGAAATATCAAGCAAAAAATGAGAATGATTTCTCCTTAATAGTTAAAGCAGCTTTTTCCTCACGGCGCAAAATGCTGGGTAACGCTCTTAGTAAGAAATTGGGAATTGATAAAGAACTCCTCAAAGAAAAGTTAGCTCAGGCAGGGGTAGAGTGGAAAAAAGAGCCGAAGACCTGAAAATAAGAGAGTTTGTTAATATAAGTAATGAAATTAGTGAACGGTGAACAGTAGCGGTGCGATTTATCGCACAGTTGTCGGATGAATCCGACCGCTACTATACGCTAAACGCTACCCGCTATACGCTAGAATAAAGTGAGGTGTTTTTTGATTAATACAATAGAATGGGTGAACGGACAGGTTAAGATTATTGATCAGACCCAACTTCCTCAAAAACTGGAGTATATTTATTGCAAAGATGTGGAAACTTTAA
>JAUWRC010000079.1 GCA_030610745.1 Clostridia bacterium | reverse complement strand
AAGAAATATCCAGGAAATAAACAAAACTAATAATAAAAAAAGCCCTATAAATACTAAACTCTTCCACCATATTTTCTTAAAACTCATCTTTAATCATGATCTCTGAAAATCTAAATAACTCTGCAAAATGACAGTAGCAGCTATTTTATCCCTAACTCTTCTTCGCTTTAAGGGACTCATTTTTGCCTCTCTTAGGACTCTTTCTGCTGCTACCGTTGAAAGCCTCTCATCGGCTAAAATTACAGGGACATCTATTTTTGAGGATAAATTATCGGTGAAACTGCGTATCTTTTTAGCCTGAGACCCTTCTTCTCCTCCCATATTTATAGGTAACCCTACCACCACTTTATTTACTCCATATTGAGAGATAAGGCCTCTAATATATTCTATTTCTTTGGCTTGTTCAGATTCATCCCGCCTGAACTGACCTACTCCTCGAGCTATAATCTCCAAAGGATCACTCACTGCTACTCCTATAGTCTTATCCCCAACATCCAAACATAAAATAGACATATTTTTCTCGTATCATATTTTACCACAGAGCACGCCGAGAACGCTGAGTAGTAGCGGTCGGATTTATCCGACAATCGTGCGATAAATCGCACCGCTACCTTGATTCATCTCTGCGTACTTTGCGACCTCTGCGGTGAATAATTATGAATTCAAGATATATAATATGCGATTGCAACTCTCGCAATATATAATTTCTTCTCCCCTTCTAAGAGAGCCGATCAAAGAAGGAGAAACCTTCATATTACAACCCTCGCAGTTCCCATCCTTAACAGGAACTACTACTAATCCGTCTTTAACTTTCTGCAGCTGCTTATATTGTTTTAGCAAAACAGAATTTAACTGAGAAATTATTTTTTCTCGTTTATCCTCAATTTCTTGACTTTGCTCAATAACATTCTTTAAATCCGCCTTCAAAATATCCTCTTTTTTCCCCAGAACTTTGCTCTCTTGCCTCACCTTTATCCCTAGAGAGGGAAGAAAATCAGTTAATTCTTCCTCCTTTTCCATTAAATCTAATAAAGTGTCCTCTATTTCCACCTTTTCTTTCTCTGCTCGGCTAATCTCTTTTTCTAATACAGCAAACTCTTCCTGCGATTTAACTTTATATTTCTCCTCCTCATGTTTTGCCAAAAGCAAATCAAATTCTTCTATTCCTCTTTCTTTTTCTCTTCTCTCTTTTTTTGTCTGTTTTAATGTATCCTGTTTATGAGATAAATCTTCCTCCAGTCGGGCTTTTTTCTTGTGCCCCTCTTCTATCTGGGAAGATAATGTTTCCTTCATTTCCTTATTTTTATCTATCTCTAAATCTAAATTCTGCAATTCAATAAGTAAAGATAGATCCTTATGCACAGATTCTCCTCTTTATATAGCATATAGCGTATAGTAGCAAGCGTGGCAATCTCTCCCCCAGGGGGGAGAGATTGCCTATATCTCTTCGTTTCCTCTCCCTTAGGGGGAGAGGATTAAGGTGAGGGGAAGATTACTTTCTTCTCTTTACGAGATACGAGCAACGAGCGACGAGCGACGATTTTTGGTGCGGGGTGCTGGGTTCGAACCAACGACCTCTTGCTTGTAAGGCAAGCGCTCTTCCGCTGAGCTAACCCCGCATGGTGCCCCCAGGGGGAGTCGAACCCCCATCGCTGGAATGAAAACCCAGTGTCCTGTCCGTTAGACTATGGGGACCTGGTGAGCCGTACAGGAGTCGAACCTGCGACCCTCGGCTTAAAAGGCCGATGCTCTACCTGCTGAGCTAACGTATGCATAAAATTTTTTCAAAAATTGACCTTGACACTTTTGAAGAATCTTTTATGATGTAAATACTCAGTGAACCCCGTGCTTTAGTGAATACTTACCAACTCTAGCTTGTGGGAATAAGAAGAAGCTCACTAGAAGCTTTATTTTTTTCTAGAATAGTCTAACGTTTGCATAAACATAGAATCTAAACCTCAAAGGAAAGCTACCTGAAGGAGTTCGTCTATGTCAGTAGGATTTTTTACAGGACAGCCCTATCACCCTGCCATTGACTTAAGAGTTGATTTTGTCAGCGTCCGAAATAAAATCTATATTCAAGGATGGCGAGAGGGAGGCTATGAGAGAATTCTCTGTGGTATTTCCACAGGCCATGACCTTGAGTATTGCACAGGTGATTGGGACGGCTCTGAACACTTCAATGAAGTTCAAAGCTCACAGCATCCTGACTGCGCATGGGAGGGTAGTTCCCAAACATGGACAAAGGTACCCATTGGTAACTATCTTGTTATGAGCTCTGTTTTTAAGCTTCTTGCATATTATATGGTTCCTACAAAAGGATGGACTTCCTATCTCAAGAAGCAGGTAAAAGAGTATTTTGACCTTGGTGTGGCAGGCATTGAGTTCGACGAGCCTGAATTCTGGCACAGGGCAGGTTACAGCAAGGCTTTTAAACAAGAATGGCAGCATTTTTATAATGAACCCTGGGGGGACCCATGCTCAAGCTTTGATGCACGATACAAAGCAGAACAGCTCAAATCTTTCCTTTATTCCCGGTTGATCCAGGTGATTTTTCAATATATAAAAACCATCGATCCAAAGGCAGAATGTATTTGTAATCCCCACAGCCCAATAAATTATGCTGAGGGTTTTCAACTCCGGTCAACCGAAGCAGGAATCACATCTCCTATCGGCGAAATGATTCGGATTCCCTGGCTCGATGCCATCCTTGGTGAGGTGTGGAGCGACACAATCAAAGCTCCTGTGCTCTATGCAGGTCATCCGAGAATTGAGCCTTTTTTTCACGCATATGTTGAACGAAGTTATTTCACCAATCTGGTGCGCAAAAGTGGTAAACGGCTCTATCATTTACTTGACCCAAAGTCAGATGATCCCAAATACGAATGGACCCACTACAGAAAATGGTTTGAACAGGACCTTCTCGCCGCCCTCATGGTAGGAGGAAGCCATTTTATTGTTGCCTGGCCGGAACGACTCCTCCTCCCCCATACACGCGGTGGAGAAAAAGCTCCCCATGAATACGTTACTCTTTTCTCTACGGCTATGAGAGTATGTAAAGATATATCTCGCTATCCAATAAAAACTCAACAACCTATAGGCCTTCCAATTGCAGACAGTATCATGTGGGAGCGGGCAGAACCAGGAGTTCCTCGTCTTGATGGGTTCTATAATATTGCTTTTCCTCTTCTCGAGAGAGGCATCTTTCCTGAGGTTTTTCCCCTGGAACGAATCATTGATGAAGGATATCTTGAGTCGATGAATATTATCCTTATCTCTTACGAATTAGGTACCCCTCCAAAAAAAGAATACCAGAACTGCCTTATCCGCTGGGTAAAAAAAGGTGGTACTCTTGTCTATTTCGGGTCCTCTGATTTTCACGATATGCCCGCCTCCTGGTGGCGAAAAGACGGCTACTTGGCCCCTCAAAATGAGTTATTACACAAACTGGGGATGATCGGGAACTGTTCTTTTGAACCTCTTGAGAGTTCCATACTTTATGGACTTGTCGATGATCATCCCCTTATACAAAATTTGGGAAAAGAGGTTGATATTTCCCTGGACAGCCTTAAAAATCCAGTTTTCAATCCAGTCACTCCCATTCACATTATTCAATATGATAAAATCAAAGCTGATTGCATTTTTCAATCAAAAAAGGGCAAGCCTGTTGTTTTCGAAAAGACTTGTGGAAAAGGGAGTGTTCTTTTCGTTGGAGTTCCTCCGCGGTTCTTTGCATATACAGACAGAGGCCCTGAAATCGTAGGCCATATAATCCAGTATGCAGCCCAGCGTGCTGGAATTCCTTTTGAGGAAAAAGAATATCTTGATTTGAAAAGAGGCCCTTATCGACTGGCCTATGCCAGGGGAAAGTCTACGAAAATTACAGGTGGCCCGTTTGTTGACCTTTTAAATCATCGTCTTCCCATTATTTTAGAAAAAGAAGTAGCTCCTAAGAAATGGGCGCTCCTATACAAATTAAGTACACTTCCCGAGCCACCAGAAATTCTTTATTGCTCTTCTCTTGTTTCAAAAATTCAAAAAGAGCCAAAGGCTCTTTTTCTTCAAGCAGAAGGACCTGCAAATTCGAAAGGAACGATTGCTATCCTCGGCCCTCCCTCAAAAGGAAAAAAGATTTCTATTTGGGACGCAGCCAACGAAAACCTCCTTCTTTGGGAAGAGAAGCACATTGTGCCAAATACATTTTCTCTTGGATACAATCATGGCCAGAGAAGCATTTCTATTCAGATAACCTGGGATTAAGGAAGTAAGAATGAGTTTTGAAAGAGCAATAAAAGCAATAAACCTTGAAAAAACCGATAAAATTCCTCAACAAGAGACCATTGACCACCCAGAGTATATGCACAAACTCCTTGGTCTCGACCCTTATAAGAATCCCATTCAAGCCTATGTTGATACTTACAAGAAATTAGATATTGATTGGATATGGGGAATTCCGAGAAGAGCTGTTAAATTTAACGAAGGTGAAAGCGCTAAACAAAGCAAAAATGGTTCTTTCTTCTACACCCAATGGGGCCTGGCAGGTAGTATATGGAGAAAACCATACTTTTCCAATATGAAAGATGTCCTTAATTATGACCCATTGATTAATAAGGAGAAGATAGAAATCGTAACTGAGGAACATAATCTTTCTCAAATTCAAGCTGCAAAAAAAGATCAGAGATTAATGGGAAATTCAACTTTAGTCACAGGATTATATTACACTACCTTATTCCAATTTCCTATTATGGTATTTGGTTATGAACTATTCTCAGTTGCTGCCTTAACCAAACCCAATCAGTTTAAAAAAATCTTAAAGAAATTTGCTGAAATCTCTATTGAGAATGTAAAGGCCTGGGTAAACTCAGACATGAGAGTAATTGCCTGCCACGATGATATTGCTATAGCCAGAGGTCTATTTTTCCCACCACAATGGTATAGAGAAAATATCTTTCCTTGGTATAAGGAGATCTGGAAGCCAATAAAGGAAAGAAATTTAAAGGTTATTTTTATTTCAGATGGAGATTATACTCCCCTAGTTGATGATTTGGCTGCTGTTGGAGCCGATGGGTTCATAGTAAACGAGTCAATGGATTTATCTTTTTTTGTAAAGAAATTTGGGGATAGTAAGGTAATTCTGGGAAACATGGACACTCGTTTGCTCACATTTGGAACTCCGGAACAGATAAAGAACGATGTCCTAAGATGTTTTTTCCAAGCGGGTAATTGCCCGGGCTATTTTCTCAAAACCGTAGGGGACATTCCCCATAATGTTCCTCTTCATAATGTAGAAGCTTATTTTGAAACTTGTAAGGAGTATCGAAATTATGGGGGGCGAAATGACCTTTAAAGAAAAGGAGATTAATCATGTCAATTATTGATGATGCTTATGAGAAGGCTTTGGAAGTTTTAGAATTGTGTATTGATCCTAAAGGAATGAAAGCTTCCGCTTATACGAAAGGATATCCTCAGGTATGGTCCAGAGATTCAATGATAAACTTTTTAGGAGCTTAGCTGGTTAAGAATGACAAATTTCATGAATGTTTTTACAATTCTTTGAAAACTCTTGCCCATAATCAATCAGACTTAGGTGGTATTCCAACTAATGTGGATACCCGCTACGAACTTTCCTTTAAGGGTGCCGGGTCTATTGATAACAATTTATGGTTTTTAATGGGCAGCCGGGTTTATCAACTGGCCTACCAGGACAGCTCCCTGATTAAAGAATATTCCCAAGTAATTCAGAAAGCACTCCTCTGGCTGCGCTACCAGGATTACAATGAATGCGGTTTGTTGGAAGCTCATGAAGCCAAAGACTGGGCCGATCTATTAGCCAATCGTTATCATACCCTTTATGCTAACACTTTATACGTTGGTGCTCAGAGAGCCGCAGGTCATATATTAAACGATTTAGGCTTGCAGAAGGAGGGAAATGAGTGTTTTAAAACCGCTGATAATACCAGGAAACTAATCAACCTCCGTTTATGGATCAGCGAGGATGTAGAAGCTGGGTTAAAGAGTTTGAAAAATACCACTGTAGACCCTAAAGATTTTCGTCTATTCCAGGGTTTGGCTATTAGTCGACCTTATTATCTGCCCTGGGCTGATTTTCGCCAATGGGGTGATTATTGCGACGGTTTGGGGAACTGTTTGGCTATCCTATTAAATATCCCAGATAAAACAAAAGCAGACTCTATAACGGGACATATGTTTAGCAGTGGTATGGATTTACCCTATCCCATCCGAGTAATTGATCCCCCTATTACCAACGGCAGTAAAGATTGGCGCGAGTACTATCGCAATGGCAATCTTAACCAGCCCAATCAGTATCACAACGGTGGAATTTGGCCTTTTGTTGGTGGATTTTACGTGGCTAGTTTAGTAGCTAATGAGAATATTACTGAAGCTGAGGAAAACCTAAAAAAGCTGGCCAAAGCAAATTATCAAGGGAAAGAACCCTGGGAATTCAATGAGTGGCTTCATGGGATATCTGGACGTACCATGGGAGCGGCCAAACAAGCCTGGTCCGCTGGCATGTATATCTATGCTTATCATGCGCTAAAAGAAAAACAAGTAAAGTTCTTTCCTTTTTTAAATAGAACTAAATATAATAAAAAGAGATAGAAATACAATGAACCCAAGAGAGCGATTTATTAATTATGTGAAACAGGGAGGCGAGGAACCATTTGTTTCCCTTCAGATTGGTGGAGGTGCAGGTTTTGACTGTAAACTTGCAGGAAAAGAATGGCTAAGTGAAGGACTTGATGTTCTGTTGAACGGAACCATTGAGGATATCAAAGGAGATTGCTTCGCTCCGCTCGCAATGACAAAATTGAAGTTTTTCAGAGCTCTCTTTTTTATGATTTGACACGGCGCCAGATTGACCTGGTACTTTCTTACCTTCTCAGTTTTTATTTCTAGCCCTCATGCTTATTTTAGCCTATAGCGGATAGCGTGTAGTCTCGCTTGTTTTTCTCATCATAGAGAACTTTCTAAAGATGTCAAGACCACGGGAGACGATGACCGACAAATTTATAAAGTGGACATTTTTGTCCACTTTTTGAGCTCTTTAGAAGCTAGAAACCAGG
>JAUWRC010000057.1 GCA_030610745.1 Clostridia bacterium | reverse complement strand
AAAAAAAATAGGGGTCAGATCTTGATATTTGAAGTAATAATTTTATCTATTTTGCTAGAATAGTATAATGAGGTAGAAAAAATAGAAAAAAGGAAAAAGAGGGACTGCGACCATTGTTATTGACGGATTGATCGCTGCATGTAAACTTGTGACACGCCACGAATATCAATTGCTGTAGTAACGGGTTTTTCCATTGTGTTACTCAGGGGAGAATTATCAGCAACGTGTTTTTGAAGATAACAGTGACTTCAGCAATACTTGCAACGGCTCGGAGTTATACTCGAAGAAATTTTTTGAGGATATTGGGGGATGGCTCGGCTAGCAACCGAAGGCCTTACCCCGTGGCAGACCTCGTAAGAATCAATAAATGGGCGCTGTCCCTATTAAATTTATTAAATTAAGGGGCAATAAACCAAGACGGAGAAATAATATGAACATTGAGCAGGTATTCAGGGGACTCAGTGAGCAGATAATGGTTGATTTTGAACAAATCACGTCACAAATTAAACACAACCCAGCGAAAGGACACATTCGGGAAACTCTAATAGTGGAGAGTTTTCTTAGAAAATATTTGCCAAATGTCATTGGGATCGCTGTTCGAGGTGAGGTAGTCTCTTTGGATGGACAGGTATCTCCAGAGTGCGATATTATCCTCTATGAGTCGCGTGGATGTCCGCCATTCATAAAGAAGACTGACTATTGTGTTTTTCCTGTTGAACTTGTTTATGGCATCATAGAAGTCAAAAGTAAACTAGACAAACGGGGACTGGAAGATGGATTTAAGAAAATTACAAAATTGAAAAGAATGCCTAAACGTGCTTTTATGAGTGAATCATTTGTCCTTACCCCGCGTTGGTATGGCCAAACATGGGAATATTTTCCCATGGCAGGATTCCTGTTTGCTTATGATTCAATTGATTTAAAGACTATACAGTTAAGTCTTGATGCTTTTCAGAAAGGTCTTCCGCTGGCAGAGAGAGTTGATTCTGTCTGGGTGTTAAAAAAAGGCATGGTAGTCAATCGCGAGAAATCAGAACCTGGCATATATGCAGTCCCGAGCGACACTACCCGTTTATCAACTGCCGTCTCCCGCAATCCACTCTTGTCGATGGTTGCATTGCTTCAGCGGCATTTTCAGATGCCTTTGCCGCGGCGCTTTGATATGACAAAATATCTAGAACATGTAAATTTAGGAGATTTTATTAACTAGGAATTGTCATATACAAAAATGGGGTCAGGTCTCAATGTTTGACACAGGTGCTCTTGAGTTATTAGTTGTGACTGAAGAAAGAGTCTATTGAGTAGTGGTTGAACGTGTGAAGAATAGGCTTGTTAAAGTAAGAGAGGGGTAAAAGTTATGGAGAGAAAAGAAGTTTTTATTTTAGGTTCAGGGTTCTCTCGGGCAATTCATAAAGATATGCCATTATTGAATGGTCTTACGAAACTTGTAGTAGAGAAAATTGAGAAAGAAGATAGCATTTTTAAAAATATTTATAGAAAGTATATAAAAAATCGAGATATAGGAAACTTTGAAGAAATTCTTACTTATCTTTATCAAGATTTTCCCTGGAAATCAGAAGAAGAAAAACATTTATTGTATAGTTTATACATTCACTTAGCAGAAATTGTTACAGAGGTTATAAAAGAAAAACAAGAAACTTCTGTTAAAAAAGAACTACTTGATAAAGAGTACATTAAAAAATTTCTTAATTATCTTAACGATACTAAAGCGAATGTAATTTCTTTAAATTATGATACTCTTTTGGAGGAGTTAAGCGTAGCAGAACTCAAACCTACAATTTATATAGAATCCAAAGAGGAAGGAAAAAAGTTTGAATATTTACAGGAAATAGGATATTTAAAGGATATCTACAGGAAGTATACATCCAAAGAAAGCAAAGTAAGCATAAAATCTAATGGGGAGAGAGCCGTTGTTATTTATTTTTATGATTATAATACTAATGAGCAGGATTTTAATAGAGCAACAGCCAATTTTAATGATGACAAATGCGAAAATGATTTAAAGAATGCATATTCCACATTTAAAACGTATGTAAAAGAAAAGCATATAAATTACTTAGATTTATATACAATTCCTATTGCCCTTGCCGGAAGTAGAACAACTCCTCGTTGGGGTTGGGAAAATTACGAAACATACAAATTATTTAAACTCCATGGTTCCATTGATTGGTATTATTCAGCCGCAAAAGAAAAAACTACTGAACAAATATATTTATCCACAGGCTTTAAAGAGGAAGAAATAAACTTAAAAGATTTGGTTCCAGTTATAATTCCTCCTGTTCTGGATAAAACAGGATTTTTCAAGCATAGCACAATCAAATCTATGTGGAATGAAACTAAAAACTTTCTTAAAGAAGCAAAAAAGGTATATATTATAGGATACTCGATACCTCAGACTGATTTGACAGTAAAATTTATGTTGCAAAGTTATATAACAAAAGATGGTGAAGTCACCATTGTTAACAAAGATGAGGGAGGGAAAGATTATTTTAGAGAACTCTTTCGTAAAAAACTCAAGGGAGATTTTATCCGAAACGATGACAGGGTTTTTGAGGACTTCGTGAAGTCAATAATAAGATAAAGGTTGCTAACTAATGGCAATTAAAAATTTACTTAATACAACTTTGCAAGAAAGACTCGAAGCTCAGGGAATCGAGAAATTTCTTGATTCTTTAGGTAAGGAAAGATTAAAACAGAAGAAAACCCGAATGGAGAATCTAATCTGCATCTTTTCCTTGCCGATAATTCCATTACAAGAATAATGGAGACATAAGTTTTCCGTGATAAGAAGGATAATTCAGGAAGAATGGTTACCTCAGTAAGAAGATATACGGGGCTGATACTATTATATTACAAAAATAAGGATGTCGAAGAAGACAAAGAATGAAGAAAGATCTTTTTGAGAAAAAGGAAGAGGAGGGTGGACAAAAGCTATGTGGGAAAAATTAGGAATGAACTGGAGCCAGATTAGATGTAATTGTGTGTGGTAAAAGAAGGTAAGATAATGGAAAATAGGAATCGATCTCAACATTTGACAGAGTTGTTTTTCTAACTAGGATGTTTGGACGGGGATTTACAAAAAAGGAGCTTGAGGTATAGGTGAAGAAAGAGAAATCATGAGAGTTATTAGTTGAAAGGTATTCAAAGCTACCATGAAAGAAGCAATGTTCTATGAAAAGTTAGAGGATAAAAAAGTAAGGTGCAGGCTCTGCCCCCACTTTTGCAAAATAAGCCCTGGTAAGCGAGGAATTTGTGGAGTAAAGGAAAATAGAGAAGGAATACTTTACAGCCTGGTCTATGGAAAGGCAATATCTTCAGGCGTAGACCCCATAGAAAAAAAGCCTTTTTACCACTTTTACCCTGGCTCGAGTGCTTTCTCTATAGCCACGGCAGGATGTAACTTCCGCTGCCTGCACTGCCAGAATAGCAGTATTTCTCAACTCCCCAGAGAACGGGGAGAAATTAACGGGGAAGAGCTTTCTCCAGAATCAATCATCTTGCAAGCTAAAAGAACTAATTGCAAAAGTATTTCCTATACTTACACCGAACCTACTATCTTCTTTGAATATGCCTATGATACATCGAAATTAGCTCAAAAAGAGGGAATTAAAAATACCTTTATCACCAACGGCTATATAAGTGAGGAGGCCCTAAGAGAAATAAGCCCTTATTTAGATGCAGCTAATGTAGACCTTAAATCTTTCAGCGAGGATTTTTACAAGAAAATTTGTGGAGGCCACCTGGAACCTGTTCTTGGGACTCTAAAGCTGATGAAGGAGCTAGGAATCTGGGTAGAGGTAACTACTTTGATCATTCCTGGTTTAAATGATTCAGAAGAAGAGCTAGAAAAAATAGCCAAGTTTATAGTGGGTTTGGGGAAAGATGTCCCCTGGCATCTCAGCCGCTTTTATCCAGCTTACAAATTAGAAAAGATTCCCCCCACGCCCGTGGAAACTCTTCATCGAGCACGGGGAATCGGGCTGAAGGCTGGATTAAGATATGTCTATACGGGAAATGTGCCCGGAGATGAGGGAGAGAATACTTACTGCTATAACTGCGGCAAATTATTGATTGGGCGCTATGGATATAGAATAGAAGAATTTAATCTTGAAAATGGGAAATGTAAGTATTGTCAGGCAAAAATTGATGGAGTGGGAATGGAAAGATGAATTACAAAGTTAACATTGGATTAGAAGTGCATGTAGAACTTTTAACGGAGAGTAAGCTTTTTTGTGGCTGCAGCACTCGTTTCGGGGCATCTCCCAACAGCCAAACCTGTCCTGTGTGTCTTGGCCTTCCCGGTGTACTTCCTGTTATTAACAAAAAGGCTGTAGAATATACTCTCTCTACAGCTCTGGCTTTGAACTGCAAAATCAACAGCTTCTCTCGCTTTGCCAGAAAAAACTATTATTATCCGGACCTACCAAAGAACTATCAGATTTCTCAATATGAAGAGCCTTTAGCCAGACAAGGATACCTGGAATTTGAGCTGGAGGACAAGCCAAGAAAGGTAGAGATTGAGCGTGTTCACCTGGAAGAGGATGCAGGTAAACTCATTCATGGAGAAGCTGCAGAAAACATAGAGGAAAAAGATATGAGCTTTGTAGACTACAACCGCACGGGCATCCCTTTAATGGAAATTGTAACCTCTCCGGGTATATCTTCTCCAGAGGAAGCCTATCAGTATCTGGTCAACCTTAAAAAAATCCTCAAGTATCTGAAAGTAAGCGACTGCAACATGGAAGAGGGTTCTTTAAGGTGTGATGCTAATATCTCCCTGGCCCCCAAAGGAGAGAAAATGGGAACAAAGGCAGAGCTTAAAAATATGAACTCTTTCAAAGAAATAAGGGAGGGGCTAACCTCGGAGATAAAAAGACAGTCCCATCTTTTAGATAAAGGAGAAAGAGTAATCCAGGAAACGAGGTTCTGGGATAGTGAAAAGAAAAAAACTTATCCCATGAGAATTAAAGAGATGGCCCATGATTACCGCTATTTTCCTGAGCCAGACCTTCTTCCCTTAGAAATAGAAGAACAGTGGATAGAAGAGCTAAAAGCAAAGATTCCTGAGCTGCCCATAGTACGCTGTGCCAGATTTATTAGAGAATACAGTCTTCCCTCTTATGATGCCAGCGTTCTTACCGACTCAAAGGAATTAGCCGATTACTTTGAGGAATGCCTTAAGAGTTTCCCCCACCCCAAGCAGATTAGCAACTGGATAATGGGAGAGTTTCTGCGTCTTCTCAAGGAAGAAGATATAACTGTAGGGCAGGTTAAAGTTAGCCCTGCTCAGCTCGGCAAACTTTTGAAATACCTGAAGAAAGGCACTATCAGCGGAAAATTAGCTAAGGTTATTTTTGAGGAAATGTTCAAAACAGGCAGACAAGCAAAGGAAATAATTAAATCGCAGGGATTAAAGCAAATCACTAATGAGAAAAGTCTAAGAAAAGTAATAGAGGAAGTACTAGGTGAGACTCCCCAGGCAGTAAGTGATTTTAAAAAAGGCAAAGGAAAGGCGCTGGGATATCTAGTAGGAGAAGTGATGAAGAAAACAAAAGGTAAAGCCAATCCAGAGCTGGTAAACAAGCTCTTGAAGGAGAAATTAAGGGAAACTTGAAATATCACCGCCTACATTCCTGGAAAGTCACCCCCAAAGAGGCCGGTGAAATTCAATTAAAATTAAAACCCAGAGTTCGTCTAAATAACAATTTTAATAAGATAGAAAGAATCGCTAAGCCCCTTTTCATTTCTCCGGGAAACAAGATAAATTTAACCACCTCCGTAGAGATAGTCCTGAAGTGCACAAAAGAATATAGATTGCCTGAGCCTTTGCGCCAGGCTCATCTTCTAGTAAGTGCAATAAAAAGAGAATATGAGGGCGCTTAAAAATTCTATTTTTAAAAGAATATACTGTTTTTTTAACTGATAAACAATATAGCGGTGCGATTTACCTGCCTGTGCCAGAGCACGGCAGACACAGGTCCGCACATTGAAAAAGTCTAATTAGACCTTAAAGCACGGGGAAGCCTATAGGGATTACAGTGTTTTTGTTCGGGGATCCATATTTTATTGCTTGAAAAACATTCAATTCCGATACGACAAATTAACAAAAGGAATTAGATTGCATTTGACAATTGTATCCCATCTGTGCTATAATCTGCTTAGACGGGGGGTGATATTATGAGCAAGACAGCAATGGTTAGAGCACGAATTAAGCCTGAATTGAAGGACAAGGCCGAACGGGTGTTCCATGATCTTGGTTTATCTACTACTCAGGCTATCACTTTGTTCTACCGACAGGTGGAACTACATAAAGGCTTACCATTTGAAGTAGTCATTCCAAATGAGACAACTCGCAAAACCTTCGAGGATACTGATGCGGGCCGCAATCTTATTATGTGCAAAGACATAGATGATATGTTTCAGAAGTTGGATATCTGATGTACATCCCGGTCTATACCAATCAGTTCTCAAAGGATGTAAAGAGGATGCAAAATCGCAGGAAGAATCTTGAAAAGCTCAAAATTATCCTACACTCACTTGTTGCTGGTGAACAACTCGATCCAATTCACCATAACCACAAACTTGTTGGTAATTACCAAGGACGCCATGGGTGTCATATCGAAGCTGACTGGCTGTTGATCTATAAATTACAAGGAAATCAGATTATCCTTGAGCGGACTGGTAGTCACTCTGATCTCTTTAAAAAGTGATCAGCTAAAAACCTCTTAAAGATAACAGTATTAATCATGGGTGTTTTCTCGGGAAGAGATAATAATGCGGGCCTTCTTAAAGTTTTCGCTCCTATTTTTTGCAGTAAGAGCATGGGCTATATCATCTGGATTTCTGGCCTGATCCAGGGCATCAATTAAAAATATGACATTGCTCCAATCAGGTTTTATGAGAACACTGCGGGAGGTAGCATAAAATTTTTCTAACTTTTGCATTGAATAGTTTTTTATGGATATCTCTCTCTCACTACTTTCGAGCTCTAAAGCAGTGAGATTTAAAGGCAAGAGATTGTGCAGACTTAGTTTTTCTAATAGCTTTCCACCCAGAAATGATAAAAAGATGGTCTTGCCCATACCGGAGGGATTGACAAGCACAAAATGAGCTCTATCTTTTAAAATATCTTCCTTTCGAATTTGTTCCCAGACAAGCTCTTCTTTTTTTATTTTTTCTCCGGTTTTCTCATCTACTATTTCTATTTCCTTTTTTACCTTTGTCTTCAGTGAAAGCTGCATGTGGTAATTATTTTGGAGTAGTATCTTAAGATTATTCCGATATTCGCCTTTTCTTAAATTTATAATTTCAGCTTTTGAATAAGGCTTTGAGGAGATATCGGTATGCTCGGGCAGGGCCCTTTTAGTTATTCCCCTAAAAGGAGGCGGGAAAAGAGCTTTCTCTGGTCGAGGCTCAAGACCAGATAATAGCCTTTCTCTGGCCTCATTCTCACTTAAACCAACCAGATCAATATAAGGAAAGCCTTTAAAATAAGCTTCAATTTCACAGAGATCGAGGCGCACTATGATGCTCTTATTTTCCAGCCCACTTGCCCCCAAAAGAAATTGTCTCTTTATTTTATCTGAAGAGAGGATATTCCGAAGAGCTCGCCCAGAGACCAAAATTACAATCTTTTTGCAGTATGGTGCTGCCTGCCGCATTTTGGCAAGAAAATCCTCACCAAGAAGGTAATCCCAGGTATTTAAAATTGTGGAAAAGCCAGACATACTTATTTGATACGATACCCACATGGCAGCTTCTTCATCATCATGGCTGTAGCTTACATAATAATCTTTCATCGCCGAATGATCCTAACTCCTATATATTCCGTAAAGAATTCTTATTCTTATAAATGATAAATGATAGGAAAAATTATGATTAATGTTACTTAAATAATGAAAAATTGTCAAAAAAGATAGGAAAAAAGGATAGGAAAAATATAAGAATTGAAAAATGAAAAGTGGATAAAACTTAAGAGCACTTGACAAAGCACATAATAGGCGTATAATATGAGCATAGATGGAGGTGATTATAATGGGCAAAGGTAAGATAAATATTACATTAGACAAAGATTTGATAGAGTATGCTAAAATTTATGCAGAAAAGCAGCGAACATCTGTCTCTGAAATTTTCACCCAGTTCATTCTGAATTTAAAACGTACCACAGAAAGAGAGCCAACAGAGATAATTCTTGCTGACCCAGACTTCAGGGAAAGTCTTTTGGAGACCATATCCAAAATTAGATCTGGCAAGATAAAGTGGTTCAAGTATAAAGAGGTCTTCTAATGGAAGTTCTCTTCAGCGATGCCTTTCTAAAATCTCTTAAAAAGTATAACTCCATAAAAAAGGCAATCAAAAAGAAAGTAGATATGGTCATAGAAAACCCTATTGCATTGGGTGAGCCATTGAAAGGCAACTTCAGAGGATATTACAGCTGCCCAGTTAGACGGAATTTTCTCATTATTTATCTATACTGCAGGGTATGCCGAAAAAAAGGCGATGATAAAATAGTTTTCTGCAGTGATTGCCATAGATGTTTGGACAACACCATCAAGTTTATTGATTTAGGGCCTCATAATCAAGCTTATAAAAAGGGAGAACATCCCTGATGGTTAAATCCAATTTGCTAAAATCTTCGACTGTAATCGAAATTATTTGACAAAAGTTTCGATTTTGCATTTCTTGACATCCTTTGACCGTTTAGGTAATCTTAACACTGGAGAACCTTCTGGCAATCGTCCTTATTTACTGCATTTATGTACAAATACTTAAGATACACGATGTAAAACAATTTCTTAAGATTGCTTCGGCTTTGCCTCGCAAT
>JAUWRC010000034.1 GCA_030610745.1 Clostridia bacterium | reverse complement strand
TCAAGCCATTGGTGAATTGAGCCATAGTGGCCATATTCATTGCTTCATGAGCAATACCATTATTGAAGGCTCCATCTCCAGCAAAACAGAGCACCACCTTCTTATCTTTAAGACTTCTTGAGGCAATCCCAGCACCAACAGCCATACCCAGGCTTCCTCCTACAATGGCATTTGCTCCTAGATGTCCCTTGCTAAAATCAGCTATGTGCATTCCTCCGCCTCTTCCCTTGCAATAGCCGTCCTCTTTGCCAAATAATTCAGCTATAGCTTTGTATAGATGTAGTTTGATTGCTTGTTGAATAAGTTCCGGGCGGGTTTTAGCCTGGATCCCTCCTCCTAAATAATGACTGATTTCTTTCTCCTCGGTAATTAGTTCAGCCAGCTCTGTCTCGTCCATTTCTTTGATAGCGAAATAGCCTTTAGCCAGGCTGTCTCCATGGCCTCGATGAGTGCTGGTAATAGAGTCATCTGTCAAAATGGCTGCTGCAGCACCGGTAGAAATCGCCTCCTGGCCAATGGAAAGATGAGAAGCCCCACTAAATAAGTATTTAATAGGTCCGTACCTGCCTTTATTCTCCTTGAGTTCTACAATCATCTCTTCCAAATCTCTGATTAAGAGCATACATTTAAGTAAATCTAAAACTTTCTCATGAGTGAGATTTCCCTCATCTAGCTCTTGCTTCAAGGATTTCTGATATTGAAATTTAGGAATTCTGCCTCCTACTTCAACAAATCTCGGTGTAAAATCTGGTGTGATTGTTATTTCTTTGACCATTTACTCTTCCTTTCATTTTATTCTTTAATATATTTTCGCCAGTACTCTACAGATTCTTTTAAAGTGATTATGAAGCTATTATCACTTCTATGCCTCGCTCAGAAAATAGCTTTTTATACTCAGAAGGAATTCCCTTATCAGTAATAACCTTATTTATAACTTCTAACGGAATAATGTTTACTAAGACTATTTTATTAAATTTACTACTGTCAACAACAAAAATAGTTTCTTTAGCTGATTCAACCATTGCCCTCTTTAACTGAACTTCTGCTTCATAAGAATCGGTCGGTCCGGCAATGGTAATCCCCTTTGCTCCGAGAAACAGCTTATCTACATGGTAGTTTCTTATTCCCTTTTCTGCCAGGGGTCCTACATAGGAAAAGGACCTTGAATGAAAGACACCGCCCGTAGAAATAAGCGTAATTTCGGGTCTATCAATTAATTCCAAAATCACAGCTAAAGAGTTAGTTATTACTGTCAATCTTTTTTTTGCCCCAATCTGTTTTACTACCTCTAAAACGGTAGTGCTGGCATCAAACATTAGGGCATCTCCATCTTCAATTAACCCCGCAGCAACTTTTCCAATTGCTCTCTTTTCTTCCCTGTACTCTATTCTTCTTGCCTTAAAGGGCAGCTCAAGGCTAATTTTATTAATGGGTATAGCACCTCCATAAGTTCTTTTTAATAATCCTTCTTTTTCCAGACCTCCCAAATCACGCCTGATCGTCTCCTCGGTAACTGAAAGTAAACTGCTTAACTCCGAGACTACTACATTTCCTTTCTCTTCCAGTAACTCCATTACTTTCAATCTCCGCTCACCAATTAGCATGCTGTTTTTCCTTCTCTTTTTGTTTGTTTTAGGTATAATTACTTTGATTGAGCCTGTATTTCTAGATATTTTTCCTTTATTTCTTTCTGTTTTATATTATAATAAAGATTTTAATGTGTCAACTCTCCCACGTTAACCCTGAACCAGAAAAATTGAACATTGGTGTTAATTTCAGATTTTTTGGAGAAAAAAGATAGAAATGGAAAAATTTTAACACAAAAATTTTATGCACTTGACAAACACCAAATTTTCTTGTTTAACATGCTATATGGAGGGGATAATAAGATTTACTTAGATATAGATGAGAAACGTAAATACTCAGTGAACCACGTCATTGCGAGCGTAAGCGAAGCAATCTCAATCTTCATCAGAGATTGCCACGTCGTTCTGAATGCTTTCAGGACTCCTCACAATGACAGAAAGAAACGTACTTTACTGAATATTTACTGAGAAACTTTTAGAGGAAGCGCAAAAATTAGTGAGAAAAATAAAAGGCATCTATATTTTATTCATCTCTGTAAAAAGGGACATTTTTGTTAAAGTCGGTGCTTTGGGCAAGGTTAAGGGAAGAGAATTATGAGGTTTTTTAGAAGAAATAGAACTAAACTAATAGTAGTAATTTGCTTAATTTTGGCTGTTTTAATAGGCAGATACACTATGCAAAGGCTAAAAACTAAATCCTTCAAGCGCACAGAAATGATTATGGGCACACTGGTTGAGATCACCGTTCTCCCTGCTAATGAGAAGGCTGTTAAAGAAGCTTTTAATGAGATGAAAAGAATAGATGCCTTAATGGATATTTACAGGGAGAACAGCGAGGTATCCATTCTTAATCGAGAGGGAGAGGACCGGGTTTCCAAAGAGACTCTGGAGGTTATAAAGAAATCGATTGAGTTTTCCAGACTAACAAGAGGAGCTTTTGATATTACCTGTGGGCCTCTGGTGAATTTATGGAAGGAAGCGAAGAAAAACAAAGAAATTCCCACTGCCGAAGAGATAAAGGAGACAATTTCTCTGGTTGGCTATAAAAAGCTAATTCTGGAGGGAAGTTGGGTTAGGTTTAAAGAAAAAGGAATGCAGATTGACCTGGGAGGGATTGCCAAGGGATATGCCGTAGATAAGGCTATAGAAGTTTTAAAGAAAAATGGGATAAAACAAGCTCTGGTTAATGCTGGAGGAGACTTATATGCTTTGGGCAAAGCTTCCCAGGGAGAAAAATGGCAAATAGGTATCCAGCATCCTCGCCAGGAGGGTAAAATTCTTACCATAATAAAGGTAAAAGATGAGGCGGTGGCCACTTCTGGTGATTATCAAAGATATTTTATGTTAAAGGGAAAGCGATTTGCCCACATTGTCAATCCCATGACTGGTTGGACAGTGCAGGACGTACCTATGAGTGTAACTATCATTGCCCCTGATGCCGCCAGTGCTGATGCTCTGGCTACGGGAGTTTTTGTTCTGGGACCCCAGGAGGGAATGAAATTAATAAATAGTCTCAGTGGCATTGAAGGAATGATAGTGAGTGAGGGAATGAAGACAGTCACCTCCTCCGGGTGGGAAAGATTTCAAAATTGACTTAGTCCACAAATAGGCTATAATTTGAAAAACAGAAAGGAAGCAAGATGGAAAAAAGGTGGGTTGTACAACAGCAGTTAGATAGAGAAAAGTGCCTTTCCATGGCTAAAGAATGGAACATTTCTCCCTTTATAATGCAACTTTTATATAATCGCGGAATAGAAGAAAAGGAAATTAAGAAGTTTCTTTATCCTTCCTGGGAAGATTTACATGATCCCTTTTTAATGAAAGGGATGGGGGAAGCTGTAGAAAGAATCCTTAAGGCCATTTCTAATAAAGAAAAAATTCTCATCTACGGTGACTACGATGCAGATGGAATCAGCGCTACTGCTCTTTTATTGCTTTTTTTGCGTGATTTGGGGGTATCTAGCTATTTCTATATTCCCCAAAGAGAAGGAGAAGGATATGGACTGAATAGGGCTTCGGTAAAAAAAGCAGCCCAGGCAGGGATGGATTTGGTTATTACCTGTGATTGTGGAATTTCCTGCTCTGAAGAGATAAAATATGCTAAAAGTTTAGGTCTGGAGGTTATAGTTACCGACCATCATCGAGTCAAAGGAGAACTTCCTTCTTTTTATCCCATCCTTGATCCTTATCAAGAAGATTGTCCTTATCCCTTTAAGGAATTGGCCGGGGTAGGAGTTGCCTTTAAGCTGGTCCAGGCTCTGGCTCAAAGACCACTTCCCAGGAAGGTAGATCCTAAAAATTATCTGGAGCTGGTAGCTCTGGGGACTATCGCTGATGTTGTTTCCCTGAAAGATGAAAATAGAGTTCTGGTGAAGTTAGGCTTAGAACGCCTCAGCCAGACCTCTAACCCTGGTCTAAGAGCATTAATTAATGTAGCTGGTCTATCAGGAAAAGAAATAAAGGAGGGACAAGTAGGATTCATTCTTACTCCCAGGCTTAATGCTTGCGGCCGCCTTTCCCTGGCTCGCAAAGCGGTAAGACTTCTCCTGTCAACTTCTTCGGGGGAAGCTATTGAGTTAGCCCGGGATTTGGATAGGGAAAACAGGCATCGCCAGAAAATAGGAGAAAAGATGCGCAAGGAGGCAGAAGAACTTCTGCCAGAAAGTAAAGAACTGGTAATTGTCCTTACTAAAAAGGGATGGCATCCAGGCATAATTGGCCTGGTGGCTTCTTATATTAGAAAGAAATATTTTCGTCCCGCGATTATTTTCTCTCCAGATGGAAAAACAGCCAGAGGCTCGGCAAGGAGCATTCCTGAGTTTTCTATATTCAATGCCCTTCAGACCTGCCAGGATTTGCTCATCAATTTTGGGGGGCATAAAATGGCAGCAGGGATGGATATATTGGTAAAAAATATACCCCTTCTAGAAAAAAAGATAAATGAGTTAGCTGGCCAGATACTTTCTCCTGAAGATTTAATTCCTTCTTATTCTATAGACGCCCGGGTGGACTTGGAAGAGCTGGAAAATAAAGTTTTTGAGGATTTAGAACTTCTCTCTCCTTATGGTTCCAAAAATCCTTCCCCTCTTTTCTTAGGAGAAAGACTGCATCTTTTGTCTTCTCCTCATATTGGCAAAAGACATTTTAAGACAGTGCTTGGCTCGGAAAGGGGGAAAGCCGAATTTGAGGCTATAGGATTTGATTTGGATAAGGAGAAATTTCAAATTATGGATTCGGGAGAGATAGATGTAATCTTTACTCCCAGGATAAACCGATGGAAGGGAAAAGAAAAACTACAACTTGAAATTAAAGATATCAGAACAAGCCAGTGATAGAACAAGAAATACCTCGGTACACGTATAAATTCCTAAATATCAAGAAAGGACAACAATGGAAATATCAGAGAAGATCAGAAGTATTCCGGATTTTCCTAAAAAGGGAATACTTTTCCGGGATATTACCCCTCTTTTGCAAGATGCTACTTCATTTAGCAAGGCCGTTAACCTTATAGCTGACCATTACCAGATTAAGAGAGTGGATTTATTGGTCAGTGCGGAAGCTCGTGGTTTTATTTTAGGTGGTGCTATTGCCTATAGACTGGGAGTAGGCTTTGTACCTGTTCGTAAACCAGGTAAACTTCCCTATAAGATAAAAAGCGCTACTTATGATCTTGAATATGGGAAAGATACTCTCCAGATACATCAAGATGCTCTCAAAAAGGGTGATAAGGTTCTAATCTTTGATGATCTTCTGGCAACAGGAGGAACGGCCAAAGCCATTTGTGAATTAGTAGAAGGACTGGGAGGAAAAATAATAGGAGTCTGTTTTTTAATTGAGCTAACTTCTCTAAAAGGAAGAGAGGGACTCAAAGGATATGAAGTTTTTTCCTTGATTAAGTATTAGAGGAGGTGGACGATGTTAAAAATTCATAAAAATATTGTCCTTAATGAAAGTCAAAAGCCAACCGCAGTTCAAATACCGATTAAGGAATTTGAACGCTTGGAAGAGATAATAGAAAATTATGGATTGGCAAAGTTGATGGATGAAGTAAAGGATGATGAAAGGCTTTCAGTGGAAGAGGCCAAAAAATATTATCAATCATTGAAATAGAATGTGGAAAATTGAATACACAAGACGTTTTCTCAAAGAACTCTCTAAACTGCCCAATGAAATATAAGTTCAGGCTGAAAAGATAATTTTTGAAGAATTACCATCCGCTAATCTCTTTGATCTTGGCTATCTCAAACATATGACGGGCTATCGAGACAAATATAAGATACGGATTGGGCAATACAGAATAGGTGTCATAATAAATAAATCCCGAAAATTGTTAATTTGTCAACGTATTGCACATCGTAAAGACATCTATAGAATATTTCCATAATCAATGAAAATACATAATAAAATATGAATGAGAATAAAAAATCTTTTTAAAACAAGTCTTTAGATAATATCTAAGTTGTTCTTGTAACCATTATAAAAATAAGGCATAACAAAAATTTCCACCTGATTGCGAGGGTTCTGCTCCAAACTGAATATTTGGATGCCTGGAGGTCATTTAAAGGTACTTGAACTACCTCATAAAAAATGAAAGTAAGAAAACTTATTGTGGGGCCGCTGGGAGCTAATTGTTATATATTGTGGGATGAGGAAAGTAAAGAGGCAGTAGTGATTGATCCGGGAGGAGAAGGAGAAAGAATACTCAAGGCAATAGAGCAAGATTCACTGAAGGTTATTTATATCGTTGATACACATGCTCATATAGACCATATAGAGGCCAATGATTTTATCAGAGAAAAAACGAATGCTCCTTTGCTTATCCATTCAGCCGATGTTTCTCTTTTAAAGGATCTCGAATCGAATTTATCAACTATGATAGGAAATAGTAAAGCTTTCCTCCCTCCTACAAGTGTGCTCAAGGATGAAGATAAAATAAAAGTGGGTAGATTCTACCTTCAGATTTTACATACACCGGGACATACTCCGGGCAGTATTTGTCTTTATGTAGATAATAAGCTCTTCACAGGAGATACTCTTTTTGCCGGAGGAATAGGCAGAACTGATCTACCCGGTGGCGACCTGGGGCAATTGCAAGAGTCTATTCAAAAAAAGATATTAGAGCTTCCCCCAGAGGTAATCGTTTATCCAGGACACGGCCCTAATACAACTATAGGTACAGAAAAGAAATCTAATCCTTTTCTGTAATTTTCTGACAACGGAATTCACATCTGATGATCTCTTTTGTAAAGATACAAAAAATCAAGATATGTCGTGCGTAATACGAGATACGAGATTATGGATACAATAAAAGATAAGAATGTTTTATTGGGAATAACGGGAAGTATTGCTGCTTACAAAGCAGCCGAAATTATAAGGCTGCTTCGAGAAAGAGGGGCCAGGGTTTATCCGGTTATGACACAGGCGGCTACTCATTTTGTCCATCCCCTCACCTTCCAAACTTTAGCTTCCCGGAAGGTTACGGTTAAGCTGTTTGAAGAAAATGATGAGAAAATAAGCCATATCTCTTTAGCTCAATTAGCCGATGTGGTTTTGATTGCTCCTGCCAGTGCTAATATAATAGGAAAGCTCTCCGGTGGAATTGCTGATGATATTCTCACTACCACCGCTCTTGCCACCCGCGCTCCCATTCTTATAGCCCCGGCCATGAACAATGTGATGTATGAAAATCTCCTTCTTCAAGAAAATATAAAAAGGTTGAAGGCGATTGGTGTAAGCTTCATCGGCCCGGAGAAAGGAAAGTTAGCCTCGGGAGAGATAGGAATGGGGCGAATGAGCGCTCCCTCTCAAATTGTGGAATATCTAGAAAGAACTATTCAATCTAAGGATGACTTTCAGGGAAAGACCTTTTTGGTCACTGCTGGCCCTACAAGAGAGCCCCTGGATAAAGTTCGCTTTATCACCAGTTTCTCCAGCGGAAAGATGGGTTATGCTCTGGCTGAGGAAGGAGCAGCCCGGGGAGCTAGTATTATTCTAATCAGTGGTCCAAGCCTGCTTGAGCCTCCTCGAGAAGTTGAATTTTACTCAGTGGAATCCGCGCTAGAGATGCATGAAAAAGTAATGGAAAAGTTCGCTCAGGTTGACGGGGTGATAATGGCCGCTGCTGTCTCTGATTATCGGCCTACCATGAAAGAGGCTGGCAAGATTAAAAAATCTTTGAAAGAAGGATTTGCCCTGAAGTTGGTACAAAATCCTGATATTCTAAAGGAGTTAGGAAGAAAAAAGAGAAATAAAATCCTGGTGGGATTTTGTGCAGAGGTAAAGAATTTAGAAAGAGAAGCTAAGAAGAAATTAGAGGTTAAGAATCTCGATTTAGTGGTAGCTAATGATCTAACTTTGGAAGGGGCTGGTTTCGGAGTGGATACCAATGTAGTAACTCTAATAGACAAAGAGGGTAAAGTGGAACATCTATCTAAAAGAAGCAAAAAGGAAGTAGCTAAGGGGATATGGGATAAAATAAAGAAGTTGATGGAAAGATAAGGAACAACCTTATGGCTAAAAAGAAAAGAATGATGGCCCTACTTTTTATTGCTGCCCCTTCCAGCGGCGAGGAGAAAAAAATAGTCCAGATTTTAAAACTGGAGGGGTTAATAAGTCCCGTGGCAGCAGAACGCCTGGATAAGGCTTTGAGAATAGCTACTGAGAAAAAAGCAGAGTGTCTCATAGTTCAGTTAGATACTCCGGGAGGGTTGGACACATCTATGCGTCAAATGGTAAAGACAATAATGAACAGCGAAATCCCCATAATTGTTTAT
Organism: Clostridia bacterium; assembly: GCA_030610745.1. Lineage (GTDB taxonomy): Bacteria > Aerophobota > Aerophobia > Aerophobales > AE-B3A > JAUWRC01. Next base: position 3,285 of record JAUWRC010000034.1, on the reverse strand, counting down.
ATTTCTCCCAAAGGGGCCAGGGCAGCCTCGGCAGGGCTTTTTATTACTCTAGCTTCCCATATAGCGGTAATGGCTCCCGGCACCAATATAGGAGCAGCTCATCCTGTGGCTCTGGGCATAGGAGGAGGATTGAGTAAAGAGATGGAGGAGAAAGTAGTCAATGATGCCTCTGCCTATATTAAGTCCATTGCTCAAGAAAGAGGAAGAGACGTTGAATGGGCAGAAAAAGCAGTAAGAGAAAGTGTTTCGCTGACAGCCGAGGAAGCTTTGGAACTTGGAATAATAGATTTTATAGCCGAAGATATGGAAGAGCTTTTGGAAAAGTTAGATGAAAGAAGTGTCCAGATAGCAAAAACTCACCTTAGTTTAGAAGTGAAGGGAGCTGACCTTGACTATACAAAAATGACCTTTCGAGAAAAAGTCCTTCAGACCCTGGCTGACCCTAACATAGCTTACATTTTGCTTATGGTGGGAATATTGGGGATTGCTCTGGAGTTTTTTCATCCGGGGGTTTTCTTGCCCGGAATTAGTGGGGCAATTTGCTTGATTTTATCTTTTTTTGCTCTGCAAATTCTTCCCTTTAGTTTAGCTGGCCTTCTGCTCATAATTTTAGCCATTGTTCTTTTTGTTCTGGAGGTTGAGGTTCCCTCTTATGGAGCTTTAACTATTGGCGGAATTATTGCTCTAACTTTAGGCTCTCTTATGCTTATAAGCCCTTCTGCTATCTATATCTCTATCTCTTTAAAATATATCGTCACTATGGTAGCGGTAATAAGTTCCATTTTTATATTCATTATCTCCTTTGCTATAAAGGCTCAGTTTAGAAAGCCTGTTACGGGACTGGAAGGTCTGGTAGGAAGCAAAGGAGTTGCTAAAAGTGAGATTAGTCCCAAGGGCAAAATTCAGATCCATGGGGAAATCTGGAATGCTCTCCTTGAAGAGGGCGAGGAAGTAATTAAGAAAGGAGAAGAGGTGGAAGTGGTAAAAGTAGAGGGGATGAGGCTGGTAGTCAAAAAAGGAGGTTAAGATGGGATTATTAGTATTTTTGATAGTGGTGGGAATCATTGTTCTGATGGCTTCTATCAGGATAGTGACCGAGTATGAAAGAGGGGTAATTTTCAGATTAGGTAGATTAATAGGAGCCAAAGGGCCGGGACTTTTTTTCCTCATTCCTATCGTAGACAAAATGGTTAAAGTTAGCCTTAGAACGGTAAACTTCGATGTGCAGCCTCAGGAAGTCATTACCAAGGATAATGTTCCGGTGAAGGTAAACGCGGTAATCTATTTCAGGATTATGGATCCTTGCAAGTCTGTGGTGGAGGTAGAAGACTTTCGTTTTGCTACTTTGCAGATTGCTCAGACCACCCTAAGAGGTGTGGTAGGAGAAGTGGAACTGGATGAGCTACTTTCTCAGAGAGAGAAGTTGAACGAAAAGCTGCAGACAATCGTTGATGAGCAAACCGACCCCTGGGGAATTAAAGTTAGCGTGGTAGAAATAAAAGAGATTGAGATACCTGATACCATGAAGCGGGCTATGGCCAGGCAGGCTGAAGTAGAACGGGAAAGAAGAGCTAAAATTATCAATGCTCAGGGAGAGTATCAAGCAGCGGAAATTATTGGCAAATATCCTCAGGCTATCCAGCTAAGATACCTGCAAACTTTATCTGATATAGCCACAGAGCAGAACTCTACCATAGTTTTTCCTTTACCCATTAATCTTCTAGAAGCTCTTGATAAAGGACTTTCTTCTAGAGAAAAGGAATCTAAAAAGAAAACTTAAATGCGGTTCATCTTTCGCGGTTCATAGATAGTAGCGGTGCCATTTATGGCACAATTGAAAGTTGTAAGTCTTAAGCTATAAGTTGTAGGTGAGGAGATTTATGCAGGAAAAAATTAAGTTGTTGAAGCTAGGGATAGTTATTTTATTCTTAGGGATGGTTCTCTTTGGAGGTTGTCGTTATCAGTGGCAATCTCCTTTTCCTTCCAGTATTTCAAAGATTGCTATACCTACCTTCCTTAACGAGACCTTTGAATATGAACTTGAGAGAACCCTTACCAACTTAGTAAAAGAGGAATTTCTTCTCGATGGACACATAGATATAGTAGAGGAGAATGAAGCTGATTTGAAGTTAGAAGGAAAGATTACCTATTATGATGGGAGAGAGTTACTACCCGGAGCAGTTGGAGCAGAGGAATATAGAGTAAGGATAGCTGTTGTGGTTTCATTGACTTTAGGAGAAGAGAGAGAAGATCTGCCAGAGATAGAAGAGACGACGGTTTATTCTCTGGTAGGAACAATCCAAACTGAGGATGGAGCTAAAAATGAGACCTGCAGGAAAATTGGGCAGGAGTTGATCCGTTTAATTTGGGAAAGGTGGAAAAGATAGGTGAGGATAAGATTTAAGAGACCGGAGTCAATGAGGGACTCGCCCACTCATTATTGCCCGGGATGCGGCCATGGAATTGTACACCGGCTAATTTGCGAGATAGTGGATGAGTTGAAAATAAGGGAAAAGACAATCGGCATCTGTCCTGTGGGCTGTGCGGTAATTGCCTATGATTACTTCTATTTTGATATGGTAGAAGTGGCTCATGGTAGAGCACCTGCTGTAGCTACAGGTATAAAAAGAGTTCACACAAAAAAAGTAGTTTTCACCTACCAGGGAGATGGAGACCTAGCCTCTATAGGAACGGCGGAGATTGTGCATGCTGCTTCTCGAGGAGAGCCCTTCAATGTAATCTTTATTAACAATGCTACCTATGGAATGACCGGGGGCCAGATGGCTCCCACTACTTTGTTAGGCCAGAGGACAACCACCACTCCTTTTGGAAGAGATGCCAGGGAAGCAGGTTATCCTTTGAAAGTGTGCGAATTGCTCTCTTCTCTTCCTGGAGCCAGTTATTTAGAACGGGTAGCTGTAAATAATCCTCTTAATATAAGGAAAGCTAAAAAAGCTATAAAGAAGTCCTTTCGTCTTCAGACGGAAAAAAGTCGATTTTCCTTGGTGGAGGTACTTTCTGCCTGCCCTACCTGCTGGAGGCTCTCACCTTTAGAATCCCTAAAGTGGCTAGAGGAGAATATGATTCCCTATTATCCCTTGGGAGTGATAAAAGATAGCGTGTAGCGTTTAGCGGATAGATTTTTTCATAAGTTTAGATTTTTCTCGAGCTGCTTTATTTTTGTGCCAGACTCCCTTAGATACTGCCTTATCGATAAGACTTACAACAGAAGGAAGAGATTTTTTTACCTCTTCGTTTTTTTCTTGGCTAATCAATTCCTTTAAC